>WGBT01000075.1 GCA_015494185.1 Hyphomicrobiales bacterium
AAAAGGTTTATGAAAGTATAATAAAAATGGAAAATCATATATGGAGAGTAAAAAAGTTTGAATACTGAGGAGATATTCGGTGTGTACCGATGAAAATTCCGATTGGTGACGGTGAGATATGGGGCTGATTGCGGACCAAAAAACAACGTATAAAGATTTTCAGCAATGGCAGGGCTTGGAAGGAAATGGCCGTTTTAAAGTACTGCCGTCTTGAAGAACTTCGGGCGTCACCCGATAATGAAATGAGAAGCACAGAGAAAAGCGCATCTTGACAGATGGAACTTGGCCAACGGCCTGAGAAACCACGATGGCGGCTTGAAAAATTGAAGGGAAATTGGAGCGGGCGATGAGATTCGAACTCACGACCCTCACCTTGGCAAGGTGATGCTCTACCCCTGAGCTACGCCCGCTTCTTCCATTTCCAATATCCAAAGACGATCTGAAAAGATATCGATGAGCTGTCTTATGACACATTCCGAAGGAGATTGCAAACCCTGAATATCATGGTTCAGTTGGATTGCTATGCGGTGGCACACTGGGATATAAGTTTCTAGGCAGATGGCTTGCATTGCTGGGGCGGAACCTCCATGCTTAAGAGAACTCAATATTTCTTGTGCGCGTTCGATTTCGTCCAACTGACACAAGCGCGTGCTGTCAGCGATGGTGTATCGCAGGATCAAGATAAAGAAACGGAAATGACCTTATGAGCAATTCAGATACGTCCGTTATTGGAACCGCTTCGGAAACGGCAAAAAAACGGCCCTTGATCAAGGACACGACAACCGAAGAATTTATTGAGGATGTGATTGAGGCATCCAAAGAGACACCGGTTTTGGTGGATTTTTGGGCGCCATGGTGTGGCCCATGCCGGCAATTGGCGCCGGTATTGGAAAAAGTCATTCGCAATGCGCGCGGCCGGGTGCGGTTGGTGAAGATGAATATCGACGAACATCCAGCCGTTGCCCAGCAATTGCGGGTGCAGTCAATTCCTGCGGTTTTTGCCTTCAAGGATGGGCAACCCGTTGATGGTTTCATGGGGGCGTTGCCAGAAAGTCAGATCAAAAACTTCATCGATCGTATTGCTGCCGAAACCCTGACCGAAGGAGGGGCCGATATCGAAGAGGGCCATGCGGCTTTTGAGGCTGGTGACCTGTCTGCTGCGGTTGCCGTCTACACTTCCATTCTCGATTACGATCCCGAAAACGCCGATGCGCTTGCTGGAATCGCCAAGTGTAATATCAAGGTTGGAGATTTGGAAAAGGCGGAAAAAGCCTTGAAAGCCGTTCCTGAAGCCGACCGTAAACAGCCTGAGGTGGTGCGGGCTCAGGCGATGCTCGATCTGGCGCGCAAAGGCGAAGAAGCGGGCGATATTGCCGGGCTCGAGGCCGAGGTTGCCCGCGATCCGGACAATCTGCAAGCGCGATATGACCTGGCCCTGGCACGCAGCGCGGCTGGCGATTACAAGGCGGCGATGGATCAGCTGTTTGAAATCATGTCGCGGGATGCCCATTGGAACGACGATGCCGCCAAGAAACAGTTGTTGCAGATATTTGAAGCATTGAGCCCGGCTGATCCATTGACGGTTGAGGGCCGCAAGCGGCTTTCGATCATGCTGTTCTCTTAAGCGCTTGGTTGTGGCTGGATTTCGTTACATTGCGCGCGTCTGAGAGTGTTTTGATAACGTAATGCGTCGCTTACTGTTCAGCCAAACTATTTTAGATCGAGGCTAAGGCCGAACCATGACCAAGATATTGCCCAAAGCTTCATTGCGATGCATCGATGAGTTGCCGACGGTCATTCCCGTCTTTCCGTTGCTGGGTGTGATCTTGCTGCCGCGAGGGGTTTTGCCGCTCACCGTCTTCGAACCCCGGTATCTGGCCTTGATCGATGACGTCTTATGTAACCAGCGGGTTTTTGGTCTGGTTCAGCCAGAGCCGGTGCCTCTGCCCGGTGCGCCAGGCTTTGGTGAAAGCCCACAGGAGGAACGGGACAGGGAAGCCTTTGTCGAAGCGCTGGGGCGGGGGCATTGGGGGGAATCCCCTCCCGGCAAGCAGGTTCCTCTTTACCGCATCGGCTGTCTTGGCCGGCTGACGGCGTTTTCGGAGACGGATGAGCGGCATTTGTTTGTTTCACTGACCGGTATTTGCCGGTTCAAGATCACCGGTGAGCAAGAAACCGATTTGCCCTATCGGGTCTTTGAAGTCGATTACAATGACTTTGTCCAGGACTGCGAACAAGGTTTTGGTGAAGAGCTGGTTGACCGGACAAAGCTTCTCAAAGTTTTGAAAAACTATCTCGATCTGCATGACCTTTCCGCCGACTGGGAAAGTATTCATGGGGCATCGACTGAGCATTTGGTCAATAGTCTGGCAATGATCAGCCCCTATGGTGCGGAAGAAAAACAAGCTTTGTTGGAGGCTGAAAATCTTGTCCAACGCGCCGAGATTTTGATTGCCCTGGCTGAGATGGAAATGGCCCAAAAGGAACATGGCGATTCCGGCTCCACCCTGCAGTAATATCGGTGGTTTTCATCATTGCTCCGTTGATGCTTTCCCCTTTCCTTTGAAGATTTTATCCCAATGAGCGGATATGAATGAAGGTCGGGGGCGTTGGTACGTTGGTATGAGAACCGGAAAATAGCATGTAATAGATGTAATATCATCCCCCTGTTCTTGCCTCGTCTGCCGTTCAATTTGAGTATAAGCTTCAAAAGGATACGGAAAGCATGGCGCGGTCAGTCATAAATACCTGAAGTCTTAATTCACTCGTTCCTTCCCATGTATATTTATCCTTGAATATTCTTGTAAGACAAATATAATTTGCATTTAATCATTTATTTACGATATATATTTACTGTTTTATCCCGATCCACTTCCTGTTACTGCGTCCGGATCAACAGAATTCAAGTTGAGATAACTTAATCGATCGGGGCGCAATATCCTTTATCTTGCCCGATCTCGTTTATTCTCGACATCGTCAGTAGGGCCCCGTGGTGAAATGGCTGCGGGCTGTGATTGCTATTATCGGCAGGCATGAGGGAATGATTGATGAGCCAGAATCATAAACAGACTGCTGCAGGGCGCGAACAACGCTCGACACCTCTTCAACAAGCCGCCGTGTCACGTCCGCATTCACAGCCTGCGGGGGGGCTGCAGACAGGTTCATTGGGACAACAAAAAAGGCAGACTGCTGTGACAACAAAATCCCGCTCAGATTCTAGCCCCAAACGGTCGTTTGATGAACTGATTACCACACTCATCGATCAGATTGAAAAACAGCCCGACAAGCAACAGATTATTGAAAGCATTCGCAATCATCTCGATCTGGAATCCGAAGCTGCTCTCCGCAAAGAACAGCAACGCCAGAAGTTGAGCTCTGGTTTTGTTGAGGCTGGACCGAATGACAGGAAAATTCGGGAACGGCTCGATGATCCAGCCCTGACTGTTGAATCCTCGCGGCAACGTTCGCAGCGGAAACTTGCCGCAGCACTGACCTCGATAGATGAGCAGGATTATAAGGTTCGCGAGACCCTTAATGAGCCTGTGGCCATAGAACAAACCACGCGGATGCGGGGGGTGCGGGCCCTGCAAGCGGCGATGTCGAACGCTGTTCCACAGGATTATAAAGTGCGCGATCGTTTGGAGGCGCCGCGCCCTGACGTTTTCAGCCCGCGTTCGGCTGCTGAGAAGGTTTTGCAACAGTCACTGCGCGATATGACCCGTGAAGATATGGCGGTGCGTGACAAGCTCAATGATACGGCGGCACAGCGTGAATCTGATTCCAAAACCGCCTTGGTGCAGACCATGCTGGTAGCGATGCGTGATGTGGAGCCAGATGATTTTGTCCTCCGTGAATGGTTGGGCGAACTCAAGCGGGAATTTTCCGAACCAACATTGAAAGAGAATATTTTTCAACTGCCCCAGAAAACGCGGTCGGAAAGCACGGTTGAAACCGACGTTCAACAGACGCCAGACAAGTCAGACGGAAAGTTTTTGGACGAGGCAACCGCAGCCAAGCCGTCACCCTCGGAAGAGGATGACACAGCACCTGATGACCTCCCTTTAGATGATGGGGTTGCCGCTTCTGACAGTCGTGTTGAGACAAGCAAGGCGGTCCCCCAGCAAACCAAAGTGGATAGCCCTTTATCGGCTGGTGTTGCGATCGATCTCGACGCGGTTTCCGAGCAAGGCGCAAAAGGTGTTGGCGACGAGGTTCTGGAGGAATTCATGGCTGAAGCTGAAGACAAGCTTTCTGATTTGCGGGCCTTGCTGAATGCGCCTGCGGAAAACCACAAGCCCACAGAGACGGCGGTTGAGGATACCGGCAAACAAAATCAGGTTGAGATGGCCGCAACACGGGCAGGTCTTGATGCCCCCTCTGTGTCCTCTGCCCCTTCTGCAGATGTGCAGACTGACTCAGCAGACGGAAAGGCAGGCGCGACGGCGGATGTCGCGCATGATAAGAGCGTTCAGCAATCTCTTGCCGCTTTTATCAATGATACGAAGCAGGATATGGCCGCCGTGGCTGATAAAGTGGCGGCCGTGGAGAAAATAGCGGCTGAAAAAGCTGCTGCGGAAGCAGCTGCAGCCCAGCATATTGCAGCTGAAGAAGCCGCGCGCCAACAGGCGGCGCAACAGGCTGCCAAGAGTAAGAATACCGGCTCTGCTGAGCGGGCATCATCCAAGGTGGAAAACCAGCAAGACGAAAAGAGGGGGCGCGTTGAACGGGCCGAATTAGATGAGATGAGCCCCTCGGTTTCTGTGCAGACCCGTTCAGTTTCTGATCTGACAGCGTTTGAACAACGGTTTGAAGCGCTGTCACAACAGCTGGAAAAGTCATTGGCGGATCTTAATCCGAAGGCCGAGATCCGTGCCCTTGACCGTAAGCTCGATGAGCTTTCTTCCCGGCTTGAAACGGTGATGAAAGATCAGCCTGATGCGGCGGCATTTGCAGCGATTGAGGTTCAGCTTGAAACGGTCGTTGCAACGTTGGAGCAAACCAGCGATCATGCCGAACGGTTGACATGGATCGAAGAGCAGATTGCACAGCTGAGCGAAACCGTCCGGCAATTGGAGCAAAAAGTTGCCGATATCGCCAAAACAGGATCCCAGACAGGTTTTCAAGCAGGTCCGAAGGCGGCGCCGGCAAAAGGTTTTCCTGCTGCTGAAATGTCGCAAGGGCGTCTTTCCGGCATGTCTGGCCATCAAGATGGTCAGGGGCTGTTGTCAAACTCCAATTTCATGAACTCTTTGACATCAGCATCTGGTGATGTGAGCGAAACGGCAAGCCCGCTTGAAGACCTTCCGCCAACTGCCAATGAACACTCGATCTTTAGCGGTATGGGGCGGCGTGCCTATGCCGAAAGCCTTGCAAAAGCGCAACAAGCGCAGGATGACGGCAGCGCTGCGGTTTCGGAGAAGGAGACAGTCGAGCAAGAGACGTTGACTGCGTCCAATGAAACCGTGCCCTTTAGCGAGGAAAGGGAAGGGGATCGGCAAACGGCCCCAGAGCAGCTGCAGGCTTCGGATTCTCCAGCTGCGGATGAACAGGCTGAGCCCCTGCCGGAAGTCTCCCAATTTGTGGCGCCTGATCCTTACCCAAATCCAACGCCCGCTTCTTATCCAGCCTATGAGGGCGGGGAGCCATTCGGGGCGGTTGATGAGGCTGGTTTGGTGCCCGAGGTCAGTGCGATTGAGGCCAGGGATGATGAACCGGCCGGCAATGAGGCCCAATTGCAGCAAGATCAGGCTGATGGGTCACAGCCTGATGACCAAGCGGATGTGTTTGCAACGCCAGCTCATTCCAATGCGCCGGAAGCGCCATTTGGTCATGATAGCAGCGAGATGGCTGCGCCCGTTCAGGCTTTCGATGCCGCACAGAAGGAGGATGAAGGTCAAAAGACCGATGTAGCTACCGATAGCGATATTGAAAATGCGGTGAGGCTTGCCGCAAATACGGCTGTGGAGCAAGCGCAACCCGACTATAATCTTGCGGTTTTGGTGTCCGATGATCCGGCCACTGGCCGCGAAGCGGTGCTGGTGAGCGAAGATCATGGTGCCGTGACGGCCGTCCAAGATCATCAAGCCAGTACCGAGATGCAGCCATCGGCGACGGAACAGCCCAGCGGTGCCGAGCAACAAAACGAGCAGTTGCCAGAGGTTCTCAAACAGAAGCCAACCAGCAAGGGACGTCAGACCGGCGGCATTTCAGCCGAATTGCGCGAACGTCTGGTGATGCGGGCTTCAGCGCCATCGCAAGGGGCAGCGTATACAACCATGCCGGTTGGCGGCCAAGCCACGGCGTCCTCTCAAGCGCGTCCGGACAATTTGCAGCCGCAACCTGAACCAGAATATGAGACAGAAGGTGATGATCAATCCTCCCACCAGGGTCAACCCCAATATGCCAGCCGTGAAGAATTTTTGGCAGCTGCGCGGCGGGCTTCGTTAGCGGTGGCCACGGAGGCGATTGAAAGCGCCACGAATGGCAAACGGACCTCTGCGCGCGCCAACCGTGATGAGCTGGCCGGTGCCTTGAAGGCGAGATCGGCGGATCAGAAGATCAAATCCAATTCGCTGCTTTATATTGCCACCGGTTTTCTGGTGATCGCGATGGGCGTTCTGGCGGTGGGGAAATGGACGGCCGGCACCGGATCAGAAACCGCGCCGGCTGAAAAGGTGGCGCCGGCAAAACCGGGCAAATTTGGTGAGCTCTCGGATAGCCAGCCAGGTGGTAAGGCAGACCGGTTGCCTCAGATTCAGAAATTTGGTGTCAATGATCAAAGGACCGCCAAAGCCACTTCCGGTGCCGCTTCCAATGGTGTGATCATCATTCCTGCGCCGTCGGCTTCCCAAGCCTCAAAAGCCGATGCCGCAAGGATGCAGGCCGCTCGGGACCAGCAACGATCGGCACGGCCTGCGATCATCACGGGGGCTTCCAAGGTTGCGGTCAAACCGGAGGGGGACAGCCTACCGGCGGGCAATCAAGGCTCCTTTGTAAGCGGGATTCAAATCGCCAACGTTCCAATGCCACCGGCAACCATTGGTCCGGTTTCGCTGCGGATTGCCGCTTCGAAAGGTGATCCCAAAGCGCAGTTTGAAGTGGCGAACCGTTTCCTGGCGGGGCAAGGGGTCAAACGCGATTATGTCGAGGCGGCGAACTGGTACAAACGTGCTGCGGCGCAAGGTTATGCCCCGGCGCAATATCGCCTTGGCACGCTTTATGAGCGGGGCCGTGGTGTGATCAAGGATTTGGCGCGCGCCAAGATCTGGTATCAGCGCGCGGCGCAAGCGGGCAATATTCGGGCGATGCATAACTATGCCGTGTTGCATACCCGGCGCGGTTTGGGAGAACCCGATTATAGCACGGCCGCCACTTGGTTTGAAAAAGCCGCCCGGCGGGGCCTGACAGACAGCCAGTTCAATCTGGCGATCATGTATCACAACGGCCTTGGGGTTCGCCGCGACAATGTGCAAGCCTATAAATGGTTTGCCCTTGCCGCCAGGGGGGGGGACAAGGAAGCCCAGAACAATCTGAAATTGCTGGAGAAAAAATTGACGGCTGGTGAGCTGGTCCGGGCACGCAAGGCGCTGGCCGCTTTCAAACCCGCTGAAATCGTGAAATCGGCCAATTACTTAGGGCCGGAGAAAATTGCGGCGATGCGTAAAACCGCCAACAGCGCCAGCGCCCAGCAATATTATCGCCGGGCGCCCAAACCGGCCGTGAAAGCCAACCCGGTTGTCAAACGGGCTCAGGAGCTGTTGAAGAAGGCTGGCTTCGATCCCGGCCCGGCGGATGGTCAGATCGGTCCTAAAACCAGTGCTGCGATCAAGGCTTTTCAACGCCGCCTTGGGCTGGATGAGACCGGTAAGATATCCGATGAGCTGATTGTGCGGTTGGAGGCTTTGACCTGACATTGTTGCCGGGTCAAAGTAAAGTATTGGTTTCTACAATTCATCAAATTCGGTTTCGCCTGAATTCCGCCGTGATTTAGGCGAATTATACCGAAGGTATTTTTAATTGACTTTTCCATGCTTTCCGTATCCCTTTGAACGTTTTGCGTCAATTGAACGACAGACGAATAAAGGGTCAGGGCCGCTGGTATTATTAAAGCGGTTCCGGCTTGAAAATGAGCGGGAATCTCTTTTCTTTTTTGCGAGGCCTTTTCTGTGAGGCAGTGACCGATGCGATTTCTAACGGCGATCTTGTCTTTTTCACTGTTGGTGATGGTATTTGAAGGGGCTTTCGCTATGCTGGCCCCTGTTGCTGCGCTGGCCAAGACACCGGTTCAGTTACAAGCCAAGCTCAGCCAAAGTTTGGGAGTTGCCAATCAAGAAAACCGCATCTTTTTGCAAGTCCATCTTGAAGGACTGCCCTTGGCTGACAGCACGCCACGCGCGCCGGTCAATGTCGCCCTTGTCATCGACCGGTCGGGATCGATGGCGGGCCAAAAGCTGGAACAGGCCAAAAAGGCTGCGATCATGGCCGTCAATCTGTTGAATCGCAAAGATATTGTTTCTGTGATTGCCTATTCTGACCGTGCCGAAGTGGTGGTTCCCGCGACAAGGCTGACCGACAAAGCCGATGTCATTGACCGGATCCGCCGGCTCAACAGCCGTGGTATGACAGCCCTTTATGCCGGGGTTTCCCGCGGCGCGGAAGAATTGCGCAAATTCTTCAAGCGGGAGCAAGTCAACCGGATCGTGCTGCTGTCTGACGGGCTGGCCAATATTGGGCCACGGACGCCAGAAGCGCTTGGCGAGCTTGGCCAGAAGCTGGGTCAGGAGGGGATTTCGGTCACAACCATTGGTCTTGGGCTTGGCTATAATGAAGATCTGATGGCCAAGCTGGCTTATAATTCCGATGGCAATCATGCTTTTGTTGAGCATGCCACGGATCTGGTTCGGATTTTCCGCGAGGAATTTGGGGATGTGTTGTCCATCGTGGCGCAAGGGCTTGATGTGACGATCACCTGTCATGGCGGCGTTCGTCCGGTTCGGGTGCTTGGCCGGCGCGCAGAAATCGACGGCAACCGGATTTCCTTCCGTCTCAATCAGCTCTATGGCGGGCAAGAGAAATATGTGGTGGTTGAATTGGAAGTTCCGCCTTATGAAGCCGGGGAGCGGTTGACGATTGCCGATGTTGCGGTCACCTATCTATCGATGGCCGATAAAGAGCAAGACACGGCCCGCCAAAGTGTCGAATTGGCTTTTACTCATTCACGAACAGAAGCGGAAAACAGCATTGATAAAAAGG
>WGBT01000076.1 GCA_015494185.1 Hyphomicrobiales bacterium
ATGGAAGTTAAGGACGGAGCTGGCAGTGTCTGTGAACTTGGGCTCAGACGTTTACAAATAGGAAAAAATGCCATCCTCCCTTGAGACCTTTATCATCAAATAAAAATCTATCCTCACCCGTAACTCATGATTGACATAGGTTATCTGTCGTTGCCCCTCCTCAAGGGCAGGGGGCTTAAGGCCGGGGAACGCTGATATTGCGGCATTAAATCCCCCCCAAATCGTACTGCGCTCTTTTTTCTTGAAAATATTCGATTATGCGAATATATTGTTTTCTAACTCACTCAGCCGCAGCAGGGTTCTTCTCGGCTGCCGTTGGGCCATGCAATGAGGAGGTTTTCTCCATGACCGTGAAAAGCGATATAAAAAAACAAAAAAAGGAAGCGCGTTTTTGGTCGACGCCGGCATTGTTCTTGCAAGAGTTTGGGATGCTTGGTGTCTTTGCCCTGACCTTGGTTCTTCTGTTCATGAGCCCCTGGATCATCGGTTGGTTCTTATGATGGTGATGGACAGTTGGAGCGAAGATGAATCTGGGCCGCGCCGCTTACGCTGATCTGCCGGGAGCTGCAAGGTTAGATGCGAGCCGGCCGGCACACAACCCATTTCAAAAACAACGATAATGCGGCACAACAAGCCGCAAACCAAGACTGGATCAACCAGTTCCTCCCCTAAGCTGTGAGTTTTTACTTGCACTAGGGAGCGCGTCCGCATTAATTTGCGGACGCGTTTTTTCTTTCCCTTTCAATTCACAGAAACATGATCATTGCTCGCGGGAGACGACACATGGGCTTCATTGCTGACGCGCTGGGACGCATTAAACCTTCTGCTACGATTGCCGTGACCAGTAAGGCCCGCGAGTTGAAAGCTGCGGGGCGTGATGTCATTGGTCTGGGGGCTGGGGAACCGGATTTCGATACGCCAGATCATATCAAAGCGGCGGCTATTAAGGCGATCGAGCGCGGTGAGACCAAATATACCGCCGTTGATGGGCTGCCCGAGCTCAAGGCGGCGATTGCGGCGAAATTTTCCCGGGAAAACGGGCTTGACTATCAACCCAACCAGATCAGTGTTGGCACAGGGGGGAAGCAGGTGCTCTACAATGCCCTGATGGCAACGCTCAATCCCGGTGATGAAGTGCTCATTGCCGCGCCCTATTGGGTTTCTTATCCGGATATGGTGTTGTTGGCGGGGGGCACACCGAAGATCATTGAAACCACCCTTGAAGATGGTTTCAAATTACGCCCCGAAGCGCTTGAAGCGGCGATCACCGAGCGCAGCAAATGGTTGATTTTCAACTCCCCGTCCAATCCCTGTGGGGCCGCTTACCGCCATGAGGAGCTGAAACGGCTGACCGATGTGCTCAAGCGCCATGAAAATTTGTGGGTGATGTCGGATGATATCTATGAGCATCTGACCTATGATGATTTCCAGTTCGTCACCCCCGCCCAAGTTGAACCGGCTTTATATGAGCGCACTTTGACCGTGAACGGGGTCTCGAAAGCCTATGCCATGACCGGTTGGCGGATCGGGTATGCGGGGGGGCCTGTGGAACTCATCAAGGCGATGGCGAAAATCCAGTCGCAATCAACTTCAAATCCTTGTTCGATCAGCCAATGGGCTGCGGTTGAAGCCTTGAACGGCCCGCAGGACTTTTTGCCTGAGCGCGCTCAAGTTTTCAAGAAACGGCGTGATCTGGTGGTTTCTATGCTCAATGCAGCGGAAGGCATTGAATGCGCAACACCGGAAGGGGCGTTTTATGTTTATCCGTCCTGTCAGGGCTGCATCGGCAAGACCAGCCGGGGAGGTGTGAAAATTACCGATGACGAAGCCTTTGTGACGGCGTTGCTGGAAGAAGAGGGGGTTGCGGTGGTTCATGGGGCCGCCTTTGGGCTCAGCCCGTTTTTCCGGATTTCTTATGCCACCTCCACCGAGGCTCTCACCGAGGCTTGCAGCCGGATTCAGCGGTTTTGCGCCAATCTTTCATGAAAGAGCTTGAAAAATCTGTTAAAAAGCCTTGCCTGCCCGGTCTTGAAGCCGGGCTTATGTGATGTAATACCAACGGCCCCTGACCTTTCTTCGTATACCGTTCAATTTACGCAGAACATTCAAAGGTATACGGAAAGCATGAAAAAGTTAATGATAAATATCGTCGGTATAAGGCAAGGCAAGCGAATGCCGGATTCGTCCTTACTTTCGATGGTGAGACCCTGGCATTTTCAGCAAGTTTGTCAAGGGCCGCTGAAAGCGGCCGCGAAGCGGTTTAAACCCTTGACAAACTTGCTGAAAATGCAAAAATGCTCACCATGGAAAGTAAGGATAGGTTCGGGCCTAATCCG
>WGBT01000077.1 GCA_015494185.1 Hyphomicrobiales bacterium
CCCTTGTACTTACGTGGTTTATTGGGCCGAATGAGTTTATTACATCATAATCTTTATATTAACCCGGCAATCAAGAATATCTGATATAATCTGTTCTCATGGAAGAGAAGATAGATGCGAGGAGCTTGCCGCGAGAAGTTCTGGAAGAGAAGCGACGCCAGGCGCACCGTCTGAGGAAACGCGGAATGACCCGAGCGGAGATTGGAGAAATTGTGGGCGTACACGCGGACACGGTGGGACGTTGGCTGAAGCTGTCTTCCCGACAACTCAAGGTGAACCGGGGTGGCCGGAAGCAGGGCGAAGGTCGTCACTTGACCCAAGCCCAGGAAGACCGGCTGCGGAAACTGATCACTGACAAAGCCCCCGATCAGCTCAAGCTGGACTACGCCTTGTGGACGCGCAAGGCGGTGATGGAGCTGATCGAGCAGGAGACGGGCATACGGATGCCGATCCGCACGGTTGGAGAATACCTCAAGCGCTGGGGATTCACGCCGCAGAAGCCCGTCAAGCGGGCCTATGAGCAGAACCCCAAGGCGGTCCAACGCTGGCTGGATGAGGACTATCCGGAGATCAAGGCCAAGGCAAAGGAAGAGAAGGCAGAGATCTACTGGGGTGACGAGACGGGTGTGCGTAGTGATGGCCAGCATGAGCGGGGCTATGCCCCCAAGGGTAAGACGCCGGTCATTCGCCTCAACGCCAAGCGAAGCTCGACGAACATGATTTCTGCGATCACCAACCAGGGGAAGGTGCGCTTCAAGGTCTTCGAGGGGAGTATGAATGCGGACGTCCTGATTGACTTCTGTAAACGTCTGATCAAATCGGCCAAACGGAAGGTTTATCTGATTCTGGATAATCTGCGTGTTCATCATGCCAAGGTTTTCAAGCGCTGGCTGTCAGAACATGAAGACGAGATCGAAGTTTTCTATTTGCCGTCCTATTCGCCGGAATTGAATCCGGATGAATACCTGAACTGAGATTTGAAGGCGGGGGTTCACAGCGGCAAGCCGGCCAGGGACAAGAAGCAGTTGAAGAAGAAGGTGGTATCGCACATGCGCATGCTGCAGAAGAATCCTGAGCGAGTTGCCAAATACTTCGAGCACAGGAAAATCCGTTATGCTGCATAGCAGATATTCTTTGTTGCCGGGTTAATAATAGAAGGCAGCTGTGTGTATTATGCTCCCCAAGACCATGAAATACACGACAACCCCTAAACAGCTTGCGCCTTCAATCTTTACCGAGTTTTTCAACAAATATCTGGCAGCCATGAAAGAATTCATTCACAATTCAAATTGGCGAATATTGGAGCACATACACGCCCTATGGCAAGCGCAGACCAGCTCAAGGCACTACTCCAGTCTCATATTGAAGGTGATGAAAGCCAGTTCTACTCTATCGCCATGCAACTGGCTGCCCATGAAGCCAAAGTCGGCCATGGGCGGCTAGCGAAGGAGTTACGCGAACTCATCGAGCAGGCCAAGAATCGAAAGGGACGTCTCCAGGCCATTCCTCTGACCAAGCCCCGTGGCGAGCTGTCAGGCTTGTTATCGGTTGACTACCCAAAACTGCGCTTGAAGGACATGGTGCTGTCCCGCGCCATTACAGGCCGTCTGGAACGGCTGATCAAGGAACATTCCCAGATCAGGAAAATCAGGGCCCACGGCCTCTCACCCCGTAAGAAGCTATTACTGGTCGGCCCACCAGGAACCGGCAAGACCCTCACTGCCTCCGTGCTGGCCGGTGAACTCGGACTGCCTCTGTTCGTTGTCCGGCTGGATAGCCTGATGACCAAGTACATGGGCGAAACTGCCGGCAAGCTGCGCCTGATCTTCGATTCCATCCAGCAAACCCGTGGCGTCTATCTGTTCGATGAATTTGACAGCATTGGCTCGCAGCGCGGCATGGGAAATGATGTCGGCGAAATACGCCGGGTACTCAACAGCTTCCTACAGATGGTCGAGCAGGATGACTCTGACAGTCTGCTGATTGCTGCCACCAATCACCCTGAACTGCTGGATCGTGCTCTGTTCCGGCGTTTCGATGATGTCATCGAATACCACTTGCCGGACCAGAAGGAAATCATCGCTACACTGAAATCAAAACTGGCCACCTTCAAGACCGGCCGCATTGCCTGGACAAAGGTTGCTCAGACAGCCGAGGGACTGAGCTATGGCG
>WGBT01000078.1 GCA_015494185.1 Hyphomicrobiales bacterium
GGATGATATACCTTTCGAACTCTTGAAGCCCAAACCTGACTATGGAATGTAAGGGCTGATTTGACATTGTTCCCGAGGTTCCCGGCCCCCCTAAAGCGCGTGGTCCGGGGAGAGCAAATGCCCAAACCAAAAGCCCAGACCATCCCACGCTTGGGGGGAGAGGTTTAGGTTGGCTGCGGTTCCATGCCGCCAGTATCGGGGGCGCCATCATCACGCGAAGTTTTCACCCCAACGGTTGGGACAGCTGACCCCAGCCCTGAAGCCTCATCATCGTCGCCAAGGCCCCGTTCAGGCATTTTGCCGTTGATCAAATCCTTGACCTCTTGCCCCGACAGGGTTTCAAACTCCAGCAAAGCTTTGGCAAGAGCATGTAAATGATGGATGTTTTCCGACAACACCTTCCGGGCTGTTGCTTCCCCCTTCTCGATGATTCGGCGAACCTCTTCATCGATCAAATTGGCGGTTTCTTCGGAAATATTCTGAGTCTGGGCAATCGAATGGCCCAGAAAGACTTCCTGCTGATTGTCCCGATAGCGAATCCGGCCAAGCTTTTCGCTCATGCCATATTCCGTGACCATGGCGCGGGCCAGATTGGTGGCTTGCTGAATATCGTGAGATGCGCCGGTGGTGACATTTTCTTCACCATAAATCAACTCTTCCGCCACCCGGCCGCCAAAGGCCATGGCAATCTCAGCCTCCAGCTGTTTTTTCTTGCGATAGCGGTAATGGGAGTCGTCTTCGGGCAAGAAATGGGTCACCCCGCCAGCCATACCACGCGGAATGATGGTGACTTTGTGCAGCGGTGCATTGCCTTCCACGAAAAGACCAACGAGAGCATGCCCGCCTTCATGATAAGCGGTCATCTCTTTTTCTTCATCGGTCATTACCATGGAGCGCCGTTCAGCTCCGATCATGACCTTATCCTTGGCATCCTCGAATTCCAGTTGCGTCACCATGCGTTTTGACCGCCGGGCCGCGAGCAGGGCAGCTTCATTGACCAGATTGGCCAAGTCGGCACCAGAAAAACCCGGCGTGCCACGGGCGATGACATTGAGATCCACATCTGGTGAGAGCAGAATCTTGCGGACATGGACTTGCAGGATTTTCTTGCGGCCAACGATATCGGGGCGCGGGACGACTATCTGCCGGTCAAAACGGCCCGGGCGCAACAGGGCAGGATCGAGCACATCCGGCCGGTTGGTGGCGGCCATGATGATGATCCCTTCATTGGGCTCAAAACCATCCATCTCCACCAGCAGCTGGTTCAAGGTCTGTTCGCGTTCGTCATTGCCGCCGCCAAGACCTGCCCCGCGATGGCGCCCAACGGCGTCAATCTCGTCAATGAAGATGATGCAAGGGGCATTCTTTTTGGCCTGGTCGAACATGTCGCGAACCCGTGAAGCGCCAACGCCGACAAACATTTCCACGAAATCAGAACCGGAAATGGTGAAAAACGGGACATTGGCTTCCCCCGCAACAGCTCGGGCAATCAGAGTTTTCCCGGTGCCGGGAGGACCAACCAGCAACGCGCCACGGGGAATCCGCCCCCCAAGCCGCTGAAATTTCTGTGGATCACGCAGAAATTCAACGATCTCTTGCAGCTCTTCCTTGGCTTCGTCGACGCCAGCCACGTCATCAAAGGTGACACGTCCCTGCCGTTCGGTCAGCAATCGAGCCTTGGACTTGCCAAAGCCCATGGCGCCGCGCCCGCCAGACTGCATTTGCCGCATGAAGAAAATCCACACCGCAATCAACAACAGCATCGGGAACCACGACAACAGTACTCCCATCAAGGTCGTGCTGCCGTCTTGGGCGGGTTTCGCGATGATATTTACACCTTTGTCGGTGAGTTTCTTGACTAGTTCTGGGTCATCGGGCGCATAGGTTTGATAGGTGCGTCCATCGTTGGTGCGCGCCGTCAATTTTTGTCCGGCAATGGTCACTTCGGCGATATTTCCCTTTTGCACCTCGGCCAAGAAATAGGTGTAGGAAATATCTTGTGCCCGGCCGCCGCGGCTCGGATCCTGAAACAGACTAAACAACCCAATGAGCAGCAGACCGATGACGATCCAAATCGCAAAATTCCGGAAGTTAGAGTTCATTTAATCTCGCTTTCGTCCGCGCTTTGACGCGGTTGATGCTTGCTTCTTCTGTTGTCTGACGCGTTGTCGTTGTCTTGGTTTGTTGGGCCGACAAGCAAACAAATCTTGGCAGGCCCTAAAAAAACGTAACGCTCTTGAATAATTTTAGATATAAATCATGGCCCTCTTGATACCGTCTTCTTCATACAGTCTTCTTCTGGCGCTCTCATCCACGGAGATATCACATACTTTCGGGTAAAAATCCATGCTGTTTGGGACATAGAGCTAATTTAGGTTTTCAATGGCGATCTGCCAAGGGATCAACACTAAATCTGCCATTATTTACCCAAGATGTCGCAGATTTTGGCGTTGTTCTCCCGTCAGAACAGCAATATGGGTGATTTCAATCTGCTGACGAAGGGAGGCACGCCGATAAAATCCAATATGCGGCACAGCCTGAAGAATGCCATTAT
>WGBT01000079.1 GCA_015494185.1 Hyphomicrobiales bacterium
CTTTGGATCTTCCCGTACTCATCCCCCCTTCCCCCCCTTTCCGGCCAAGCCTGTCCTTACATTCCATGATGAGACCTTGGCCTTTCCCCAAACTTTGTCAAGGGCCGCATTTTTTAGGCCCCTGTCGTGCCGATAAGCCTCGGTGGCATCACCGCACTCCACGTTCGCTTGAAGCGGCCGCAAAGCGGTTTTCAACCCTTGACAAAGTTTGGGAAAATGCAAAATCGCTCACCATGAAATGTAAGGACGGCTCTGACACCGGAAGCCTTTATTGACCTTTCCATGCTTTCCGTATCTCTTTGCTCCCCACTCCCATCTTGGCGTTCATGGACCAAACTGCACAGTTCTTGCAATATCTCAAACACAATAAACAAACAATACATTCATCGTTTCAAAACGATAAACTTGTATTACTTTAGAACACGCAAGAATTTTTCTTGGAGCTATCGCATTCATTGGATTCTATTCAAAAACAATATTGGGCGAAACACCATGAGCCGCAAAAATCATAACCAGGTTCTGTTCACACACCGCATTTCCGGTTGTCTGGAACATGTCATTGGCGCCCAAGGTCTTGCCCCTGAGCGGTTGGCCCGTTGGCTGGACCGGCTGCGGCCGGCGATCGAGCTGTTGCGCCATGATTACCAAAACAATACTTTGCCTTTACTCCATCTGCCAGAACGGCGTGATGATATCACCCAGGCCAAGCGCGCCCTTGCCCATCTCGCGCGCGGTGCCAAGGAGATCATCGTTTTTGGCACCGGCGGATCCTCACTTGGGGGACAAACCTTGGCCCATTTCACCGAATGGTATGTGCCAGAGCGAGAAACCACCACAGAACCGGCGCCAAGACTGCGTTTCTATCATAATCTGGATGCCACAACCTTGCACCACACCTTGACCCGGTTTGATCTTGAAACCACCCGCTTTATCGTGATTTCCAAATCAGGCAACACCGCCGAAACCCTGTTGCAAATGCTTGCCGCCTTGCAGGCTGTGGAAAAAGCCGGCTTGAAGGAAAAGATTGGCCAAATGTTCTTGGCGATCACCGATCCCGCCGAGGTGCGTTCAGCCAATGGGCTACGGGATCTCTGTGCGCACTATGGCATTCCTGTTCTTGATCATGAGCCGGGCCTGGGCGGCCGTTATGCGGTGCTGAGCAATGTCGGTCTGTTGCCCGCGATGATCCGCAATCTCGATGTCCTAGCCCTGCGGGCAGGGGCCAAAACCGTTGTCGAGGCCCTGTTGGAAACCGAAGACCCCGCCCTGTTTCCCCCCGCTGCTGGGGCAGCTGTGGCTTGTGCGCTCAATGCTGAGAAAGGAATTGGCATTCATGTGCTCATGCCCTATGCCGACCGGCTTGGCCGGCTGTCACAATGGTTCGTGCAGCTATGGGCCGAAAGCCTTGGCAAAGATGGCAAAGGCACCACTCCCATCGCAGCCCTTGGCCCGGTTGATCAACATAGTCAGTTACAGCTTTTTCTAGATGGCCCGAAAGATCACATGATCACCCTCATTCGCACCCAAAACCACCATAAAGGCCCGCGGATTCGTCCAGACCTGGCACGGCTTGCCGGTGTCGAAAGCCTGGCCCAACGCACCGCCGGGGATTTGGTCGAAGCCGAGCAAAATGCGATTTATGACGCGTTGATCCAAGCCGGCCGGCCAGTGCGCAGTTTCGATATCCCCATCTTGAACGAACGGGCTTTGGGCGCTCTGTTGATGCATTTCATGCTGGAAGTGATCCTGGCCGCCCGGCTGCTCGAGGTCGATCCCTTCGATCAGCCCGCTGTTGAAACCGGCAAACAGTTGACCCACAACTATCTCAGCGCTTCCCACGCCGCTGTATTATGACCACGCTTCCGGGAAACGCTATTTATTAGATTCATATTCATAAAGCTTGCTCTTCGGCGGCGAATTTGCTAAGCGCTGTTCACACCTTTTCAAAAATTCAAAAGGTTTGCACAGAGCCTGCCAATTCATGCGGCCGTGGCGGAACTGGTAGACGCGCAGCGTTGAGGGCGCTGTGGGCGAAAGCCCGTGGAGGTTCGATTCCTCTCGGCCGCACCACACACGAAGTGTGTACAACGAGAGAAATGAACGAGGGAAGTGTACACAATTAAGTGCGTATGAGCTTGTAAAAGTCAAAGTCAGGCTTGATCAAATGGGCTTCGTTTGATCCGCCTGAGACTTTCAGCCGCGCCCTTATTCTTACCTTCATCATTTGCTGGCGAGCTGTTTTATACGGGGGTCAAGGACAGGGATTGCTGTGCAGCAAATGGACCTGTTCCAGCTCGGCCAATAATTCCTCACTCAGCTCAACGGCCGTTGAAGCGATATTGGTCTTCAACTGGTCCATGGTCGTTGCACCAATGATATTCGATGTCACAAATGGCCGCGAGGTGACGAATTGCAGGGCCATTTGCGCCGGGTCGAGACCATATTTTTCAGCGATCTTGAAATAACCTTCCATCGCCGGTTCAGCGCCTGGCGTCTCGTACCGTTGCAGCCGGTTGAACAAGGCTTTGCGCGAACCAGGCGGCAAGGCCCCGCCGCGATATTTTCCGGTCAAATACCCTTGCGCCAAGGGGGAATAGGCCAGCAGGCTGATATCTTCCCGAAAACTGAATTCCGCCAGATCGATTTCAAACGATCTGTTGAGCAGATTATAGGCGTTTTGAATGGAAGCGATACGAGGCCCCGCCCCCGCCTCCGCTGCGGCCAGAAATTGCGCCACCCCCCAGGCGGTTTCATTGGACAGTCCAATAGCGCGGATCTTGCCCGCTTGCTGCAAGGTTGCCAACACCTCCAGAATTTCAGCGGCGGAATGAAATTCCGCCTCGATATGCTGGTAGCCCAACCCGCCAAACAGTTGCAAGGGGCGGTCCGGCCAATGCAATTGATAAAGGTCGATATAATCCGTCTGCAACCGCCGCAAACTCCCCTCGACGGCCTCAAGGATTTGCGCTTTTGAAAGCCGGCCCGGTTCACCGCTTTTACGGAACCAGGTCATTTTGGTGCGCCCCACCACCTTGCTGGCGAGAATGATCTGGTCACGGTTGCCGCGGGCCTTGAACCAGCTGCCAATGATTTCCTCCGTGCGCCCCTGAGTTTGCGGTTTGGGCGGGATCGGATAAAGTTCTGCCGTGTCGAAAAAGTTGATGCCATGTGCCGTGGCGTAATCCATCTGTTCATGGGCTTCGGCTTCGGTATTTTGTTCGCCCCAGGTCATGGTGCCAAGACACAGCGCACTGACTTTCAATCCGGTGCGCCCAAGTTCACGATATTCCATTTGCCCCTGTTGATCTGCCTCTCAGATTGTGGATTTGAAACTGGAAGTTATGGGAAAATTGCAAAATTGCCCGCAATCAGCCGCGCTCATTCACGCGCTCATTCATACATGAAAACGCATACATGAAAACGGAAACAGCCCCCTGCAAAAAGGTCCAGATCCGCCCTTACTTTCCATGATGAGACCCTGGCATTTTCATGAAGTTTGTCAAGGGTGAAACCGCTTCGCGGCTGCTTTCAGCAGCCCTTGACAAACTTCATGAAAATGCAAAAAAGCTCACCATGGAAAGTAAGGACAGGTTTGGGC
>WGBT01000080.1 GCA_015494185.1 Hyphomicrobiales bacterium
AGATGTGTATAAGAGACAGGAGGTGCTGCGGCAATCTCTGGGGCGACGATTTTCAGGCAGACGGAGGTGTTCGAGCGGGTTGCCGGATCGCGCGCCAGAAAATCAACCCATCCGGTTTCATCCACCCATTTGGCCAAGGTTGCCAGATTGGCGTCAGCCCGGCGGTGCAGGGCTTCAAGACCGCCCAGTTGCTCGGCCCAGTCAAGGGCGGCGTGATAGTCTTCAACGGCCAGCATGGATGGGGTGTTGATGGTCTCCCCTTTAAAAATCCCTTCGATCAGCTTGCCGCCTTTGGTGAGCCGGAAAATCTTGGGCAGCGGCCAAGGGGGCGTATAGCTTTCCAGCCGTTCGACGGCCCGTGGCGAGAGGATCAACATGCCATGTTGCGCCTCGCCGCCAAGCACCTTTTGCCAGGAAAAAGTGGTGACATCGAGTTTTTCCCAATCGAGTTGCTGGGCAAAGACGGCCGAGGTGGCGTCACAAATCGTCAGGCCCACACGGTCTGCGGCAATCCAGCCGCCATCAGGCACCCGCACGCCCGAGGTGGTGCCGTTCCAGGTGAACACCACGTCGCGGGAAAAATCAACGGCTCCAAGATCCGGCAGCTCTCCATAAGGGGCGTCAAGGACGCGGACATCTTCAAGTTTGAGATGTTGGGTGATGTCAGCAGCCCAGCCGGCGCCGAAACTTTCCCAGGCCAGCACATCGACCCCCCGCGCCCCTAACAGCGACCACAGGGCCATTTCGACCGCGCCGGTGTCAGAAGCTGGCACGATGCCCAGACGATAGTCTTCAGGGATGCCGAGCAGGGCCTTGGTGCGCTCGATGGCCGCCTGCAGGCGGGCTTTGCCAGAAGGGGCGCGATGCGACCGGCCAAGTTGGCTGAAATCGAATGTTGTGCAACTCCAGCCTGGAAATTTGCGGCAGGGGCCGGAAGAAAAACGCGGATCAGCCGGTTTTATCGCGGGTTTGGGGACCGGTTTCGGGACCGTTTTTGATTTTGACGATTTACTCATATTGCTATCCTTTCAGATAGTTGCCCCTCGTTGGGCAGGGGTGTCCCGGTTCCGGCAATAAGAGCTCAGGCCAGAAAGGTCAACTGCGAATTGGCCGCAGGGAAGGGCTTGCCTGTGCGGCAAAAAAAGCACGAAAAAGGCCCCGCTGTCTTTGACAACGGAGCCTCTTGGAAGGGCTGCGCAGAATAACTGCAGTGTCGCTTTAAGCTTTACAAGGATTTAGCGATAAAGATCGTAACGCACCCCGATCCGCAGTTCATGGGCATCGAGATCTTTGAAGGTCAGCGGATCGCCAACGGCGGGATCGATCTCGCCTGTTCTGGCTTCGCCCATATAGAGATAGCGATAGCCGGCATCGATCTTTAGAGCCGTTCCCACCGATTTGGTGATCCCGAGCATGGCAGCAGCGGCAAGGCTTGTGGTTCTGTCCCCATCGGTTGTGGTCGGGCCGGTGCAAGTGGCGCAAGGTGACATGGTGCGGGGGCCGGTTTTGTTGAAGGCAACCCCAATGCCAGCTCCTACATAAGGCACCAGCCAGTTGGAACGGTCGGCCAGATCCCAATACAGATTGGCGAGCAGGACGGTGCTGGAGAAGCCCGTTATATTCGTTTGCCCAAGGCCCACCGGATTGAAGCCGGTCAAATCAGCCTTGAAGCGATGATCAACGGTGAGATCCGCGCGCAGGGCCGGGGTCAGATAAATCCCAGCACCGCCGCCCAGGGTAAGCGCTTCATCCAAATCTTCATCGGCGAGAAGGTCAGGGCCTTCATAGCCTTCCGGCTCATTGCCCAAGGAAAGGCCGATATCGCCACGAAGATAAAAACGGGGCTGAGCTGCAACAACCGGCGCATCTTTCATGCTGCCGCCAAAATAGCCGTCATCTTTCATGCTTCCCCAAATAGGGGCGTTCATGCCTCCCGCAAAAGCAGAAACGGAAGTTGTCATTAACAAAGTGGCACCCAACAAAACGGAACGATAATAATTGCGCATTTAATTTCCTCAATCACTCGATATGATAAGACTTTACAGGATCGATCTGCCAAAAACGCAATACAAAACCTGATACTCAATAGCAGTCCCAATTTGGGACAATGGGCTAATTCGGTTAATATCTTGTGAAGCAGGATTGTTTTTGTGGGAGGTTTTTTGCAAAAAAAATGGCTGAAGTTGGATAAAACTTCAGCCTTTCAGTTTTTTGTTTTTATTTTCCGGTTTTTATGATGGGGGGAATCGTTTTTTAATGGTTAATTAGTAAATTTCATAACGCAGGCCGACCCGAACTTCATGAGCCTGGATATCTTTTATTTTCAAATCCCCATCGATTGGGGGGTCGCCGGCAATGGCGCTTTCTACCTGTGTATTCATGCTGGCATCGCCCATATATAAATAACGGTAATGGGTGTCGAGCTTCCAGCCCTTGCGAAGATCAAGGGAAGCACCCGCCATGGCCGCGATGGCAAGCTGGGTGTCCTGATTGTTGCTGACGCCGATGAAAGGCGCGCCGGGCTGTCCGTCCAGGGTATGAATGGCAATGCCGATGCCTGCGCCAATATAGGGTGTGATGCGTGCATCAGGACGGCGGAAGTCGTAATAGCCGTTGACCATGATCAAAACGGTATTCAAATCGATTGTGTCGAATTCCGTCCCGTTTACCAGCGAGCCATTGAAGACGCCTGTGATTCCTGTATCAATATCGGATTTGGTACGATAATCGACCGTAATATCACCGCGCAAACGTGGTGAAAAATAAATGCCAGCGCCTGCCCCAATAATGGTTGTGTCAGTAATGTTTGAGCTCGAAGTCGCTGTCGTGTCAGCAGTAAAAACAGCATCGCCTGATACCGAATGGCTCCAACCAATGTCGCCACGTAAATAATAACGCATGGTTTGCTCAATTGGAATTGGAGCCGGCACAATAATATCTTCTTCTGCTGCTGCAGGTGCGCCGGATGGAATTGGAGCGGGCACCAAAATATCCGCTGCTATAGCCGTTTGAATGCCGCCAATAAATAAAGCCGTTGTTAAGAAAGAGATTGCAACTGATTTTAAGTTTCTCACTTGCCGCATGACTGTTCCTCATTGATCAGGGCCAAAGTGAATAGGCCCCATACAAAATGAAATCGAGTGCCCAACGGCAAGACAAATGGGGCACTCCAAGTTGTCTCATTTTGGGATGATGCGCGAAGAAAATTAAAATGCGCTTAACTCTTGTTCGAATGTTCGAATTTGAGGAACCGATAAAAACGGTGAGGATTGCAAGGCGATGGAAAGGATCAAGCAGCCACAAACAGCCAGCGGTCTTCGCTGGAACCTGATTCGTGATACTGGTAACCGTCTTGATTGAAACCTTTCAAATCTTCGGGGTTTTCAAGGCGGTTGTCGATCATATAGCGGGCCATTGCGCCACGGGCCCGTTTGGCCAAAAGCCCAATGGTTTTCAGGGTGCCGTTGCGGTTTTGCTTGAAATCGATATGCACAACACGGGCTTTGAGAGCTTTGCGATCAATGGCCTTGAAATATTCGTTTGAGGCCAAATTGATCACGGTCTTGAACGGATGGCCTTCAAGATCGGCATCGAGCTGACGGGCAATCTTGTCCCCCCAATAGGCATAAAGATTGCGCCCTTTCGGATTGGCCAGCGCCCGGCCCATCTCCAGCCGGTAGGGTTGAATGGCGTCAAGGGGACGCAATACGCCATAAAGCCCCGAAAGAATCCGTAGATGATCTTGGGCAAACATCAGATCGTCATCGCTCATGGTATCTGCCGAAAGGCCCGTATAGGTGTCCCCGGCAAAAGCCAAGACCGCCTGTTTGGTGCTTTCCGGGCCGGGATCGCTGCGAAAATCTTGAAAACGGCGATAGTTGAGATCGGCCAGCTTGTCGCTCAATTTCATCAGTTGCCGCAGCTCTGAGCGGCTTAGTTTTTTGGCGATTGCTGCCAGTTGGTTGGCCTCTTCCAAAAAGACCGGCTTGGTGGCTTTCAGGCGCCTGTCCCGGTTTTCAAATTTGAGTTTTTTGGCCGGCGAAATCACGGCAAGCATGGCATGAAACACTTTCCAATTTGCGATTATGATTGAGACTGGAGTTTTCGCATTGTCTTCACTTAACGGGGAGAGGATATAGGCTTCTGTGGCGGGGAGATCAAGCGGGGCAATGTACTTGAGGTTTCGTTTTCATTTTTGTTGATTGATTCGTATAAACACAACAAAATCTTGGTCACAATGCCACGTTTTAACTTAAGTTAAATACTGATATATACATAGTTCTGCAAAGCATGTAACCATGTCCTAATGAAGTAGAGGC
>WGBT01000081.1 GCA_015494185.1 Hyphomicrobiales bacterium
CTCCATAGCCATGCACACGCAGAACGCTCAGGCTCTGTCTTAACACTATACCAAGCTCCCTTGGAATTACGCCTTTGCTCCACAAAAATATTCTTTGCGTTCTTTTTTTTGCGTTTTGCGCCAGCCAAATTCGGCTTTGAGCATAACCTGTCCCCACAGACAGCAATCGTGAATTCGGCGATCGGGCATCTCGGAGCAAAATTATTTCACAGCATTAGGCATTATTAGAAACGTCCCCAAAACATTCAAGAACATTTAATCAAAACCCTTGATTTACCTTAATTTGTGTTTTTAGGTCTTGCCGCTTGCGCCCCTTAAACTAATCTTCGATGACTAATCATCGATCGGACGTTTTTTCCATGCAAACCAACCTGCCAACAGCCCAAGTACAAAAGTCCCAACAAGATAGGGCCAGAGCGCTTCGATCAGATAATACATTTTGCGACCTCTCACCTTTTGCGGCCTCTCACCTTTTACGGCCTCTCAGCGTCGACGTTCACCTTTCGATGAAAATTCCGCCATTTATCAGCTTAGCAAGCTCTTTAGCAACCTCTAATGAAACCGCCAAACCAGCCCCGCCCCCCTCGGGCCTCCCGCCGATAGTCACCGCGGCGAATGGGCGAGAAACCAAGGGCCGCGATGGGGTTAGCGTTTTCCAGAAGTTCCCTTATATCAGGCTTCCCCTTCTTATCGGCTTTCTCATTATCATACCATCATAATTCTTATTGAGCTTCAATGGGCGCAGCCCCTGACTTCTCTTCTCCATCTCCCCCCTCTGCCCCCTCTTCTCCATGAGGCGCCCCTTCCCCAACAGATTCAGCTGAGCCAGATTGCTCCTCTGCCACCGGTTCAGCCCCATCTTCTGCTTCTGCGGGCGCCTGTTCCGGTGCAGGGATAGGCTGTGGTTTGGGGGGCTCGACCAAATTCACATTGCCCCATGAAAAACCACGGGGACCACCCTGATTCAACCGGGCTTGCAAAGCAACATAAGCCGCATAATCTTTTGGATGGCCTTCAATGGACATTACCTTGTTGCGCAAAGCCACCCGCCCTTGATGCAAATCAACCAGCTGGTTCAAGGCAAACAGCACAGCCCCCTGCCAAACATTTGGCTTGATCGCCCCGCTTGCCAAGGTCATGTCATCACGCTGTTTGAGGCCGGGAAAAGCCTTGCTGGCCGCGGTAAAAATAGCTTGCCGTACCGCCTGATTGGGCACATGGCCGGAAAACACCAATTCATTCTCCCGGCGTTCGGCTGACCAGGTATAAGGATCAAGCACTTTCCAACTGATCTTATTAATCAACGTAAAGCCGTTTTGAAGGGCCGTCTTCAACTGCGCAACCGTTTGTTGGGCGGCCGGTTGATGAGCGGCTTGACCGCTGATCGTTATTTTCTTGCCATTCATCTCAAGCTTGCCCTTGTCCAGCTCTTTCAGGCTGTCAATTCCGGCTATCACTCCCGCAGCAAAACTTTTCGGGGCACCGGCGGCAATTTTCAGATTATTGACAACAGTGAATTCAGGAAATTTGGCCTGGACCTCAGCCACAACTTTCTGGCGCATGGTTTCATCGGGAACAAAGCCGGACAGCACCAGCTGACCGGCGATCTCGGCAGCCGAGAATGTATAGGGACGAACCACCGGCGGCTTAATGCTGCTGGCTTTCAAACTTATCCCTTTGGGCAATTGCGACAGTGCCGCTTTGAGCGCTTCATATTGATCTGGTGTGGCTGCCGTACCGGTGAGCGACAATGCCGTATCCGTCAGGCTGACATTACCCGATTTAAGCTTGGCCAATTGATGCAGCCCAAAACTGACCCCCGCGTTCCAAACATCAAGGTCAGGTTCACCTGCGGCAATGATCATGGTGTCTGTCATGGCATGGTTGGGAAACATCGCCTGAACCTGGGACAGAACCGATTTGCGGTGCTGTTCGGAGGGAACGTGACCGGTCAACTTGATCTTCCCCTCATAGCGCTTTGCCCGCCAGCTATAGGGCTTGGCAAGGGGCAACACATCCGTCCGCGCGGCAAGACTGCGAACCCCGGGTAATTGGGCCACAATGGCGCGGGCCGCCTTGTCGTCTTCGGCCGTGCGCGCGGTACCAGAAATGATCCCATCACGGCCATTGAATGTCACTTTTGCCCAGTTCTGGCCCGCGGCTTCCAAAGCTTGCGCGGCACGTTGGCTCAGCTCCTGCTCAATCCGGGCTTTTTCAGCGGTATTGATCCACCAGCCGATAGCGGCCAACGGCACCAGAGCCCAAAGCCAGCGAAACCACCCAAATTTCAACTGTGTCCGGGGGGGAGGCGCATCCGCCTGATGGCGAAAAAACAACCAAGCCAAGCATAAGAGCAGGAGAACAGCTACTGCAATTCCGATATAGATATAAGGCAAACTCGCCCCCCAAGAATCCACCCCGGTCATAACGGCTTCCTCCCCTGATTGTTCAATATCTGCAAATAGCGCAGCATGCTCTTCAATCTACCAATACCGCGTTACCTGTTGGAACATCACAGACAACGGCACTTATGATGAAACGTGGCCCCATGGCATTCCCGTTCCTTGCCGGCCGGTTTCTTGATCCCCGGTTCATTCCATTATTATTTTTGATTATCGTTATAATTGCCGCTGTAAATCCATCGAATTCAAGTGAATCATCAATGAATTCAAGCGGTTCGACATCCCGTTTTCATCAAGCTTGGGGCATGTGAGGCATTCTGTCTTGCCAAATATCTTGCCAAACGGGTTTTGCCTTTGGTTAAGGGGTACACTGCCCCATTGGTAGCGGCTGCATGGCCAATCTGTCAATCATGGCAATCACATTGACAAGATTATTTGTCATGGTATGGCGAGAGATCAAGACTAGAGATATGGATTTCCGTTATTGTAGATTTTTTATCACATCGCCAAGCAAAGCAAATGAGACTACCAAATGAATACGTTTTAAGATTTTCGCCTCAAATGACATGATGTGACAAAAAACGACCCCGGGGGGAGCCGGGGCCGTGAACAGACGCAAGACAGATGCTGAACAGGGGGATCTTGCGCCATAATTCAATTATCGAGGATCGACTTATTTAGCTTATTTAAATGGCACCATGGCCGCTGTTGGATGAAAATTCACCCGAATCCCGGCCTTGATTTCATGGGCGGCGATATCTTCAAAGAGCACCTGCGCATCCTGGGTTGGATCCGCGATGACATGGCGCTCGGAACGGGCATCACCCAAATCGATGTAACGGTACCCCACATCCAGCGTTAAGCGATCGGAATACTGATAGGAGGCGCCAGCCATCACCGACCAAGCCAGTTCCAATTGCTCCGCACCAGCAATCTGCTGCCGGGCGCCACTTGGATCGATCCATGTCACATCATCCATGCTGTGATAGGCGACCCCCACACCAACGCCCACATAAGGCGTGATTCCTGCGATCTGTGCGAAATCCAAGTCATAGTAGAAATTCGCCATCAAAGAATGCGAGGTCAGTGGCGCCCAGATCGGATCATCAGGAGCTGGATCCCCGCTGATTTCTTTTTGGGTGCGCAGGCTCAAGACGAGATCGGCACGAAAACCATTGCCAAAGGCGCAGCCCACACCGGCATCAAACACCGCGCCATCTTCCATGTCGATATTCGCGATTTGAGATAGTGTGCCTGCCCCCCCTGCAGCATTCTGGTAGAAAAAGTCACCGTCAGGCTTACCGGACAGTGAAGCCCCGGCATCAAGCCGCCAATAGCAACGGCGTCCGCTCTCCCGAGAAACCACCGGCAACGGGGCGGCAACCGGCTCTTCATGGCTTGGCGCCGGCGCCCCCTTGAAAGTTTCATAACCCGTTGCATTAAAACTGTCATCAGTGCGCCAGGACGCAAAACCATCCCCACCAGCATTGGCAGGCATCGCAATGCCCACGACAGCCACGAACAGAGCCGAAGACAAACCCACTTTGGCAAATTTATTCATCTTTTACTTCCCTCATTGAACGCCCGACACGGAATCCAAACCCCTGGAACTCCCGCAGACTGCAAATCAAAATCGATGAGAGAACTGTGACCGATTAGGGTTAATGACGGCTTAAGCAGCGCGAAATTTTGTCATCAAAGGAACCCTTAATGTTCCTTTGCCGACCGCGCTGCGCGGTGCTATAGTATGATTGAAGTGTTTGAAAGTGAGGCTGGGCAGCGCTGTCAGTCCCCCCCCACAAGCGGGGGAAGATATCGCCCCAAGGCAAGAATCCTGAGATAAAAAAGCGAAAAATCTTAATGCGAACTTATCTTGATTTTGAAAAGAATATTGCTGAACTTGAAAGCAAAATCTCGGAACTGCGCGCGCTCACGGGAAACGACACCACTGTTTCGATCGATGATGAGATTGCCAAGCTGGAAAGCAAGGCCCGCAGCGCCCTTAAAGAAACTTACGCCAATCTGACGCCATGGCAGAAAACACAAGTGGCCCGCCACCCCGACCGGCCGCATTTCACCGACTATGTCAATGGTCTCATTGAAGACTTCACCCCTTTGGCCGGGGACCGGCAATTCGGGGAAGATCACGCCATCATCGGCGGCATTGGCAAATTGCACGGCCGTTCGGTGATGATCATCGGCCATGAGAAGGGGCGCGACACCCAAAGCCGCATCAAGCACAATTTTGGCATGGCCCGCCCTGAAGGCTATCGCAAAGCCATTCGGCTGATGGACATGGCTGAGCGATTTTCCCTGCCAGTCATCACCCTGGTTGATACCGCAGGCGCTTATCCCGGTGTCGGCGCGGAGGAACGTGGACAGGCGGAAGCCATTGCCCGCTCGACTGAAAAATGCCTCACCCTTTCCGTCCCATTGATTGCCGCCATCATCGGTGAAGGAGGCTCAGGCGGGGCGGTGGCGCTGGCTTCGGCCAATCGTGTGCTGATCTTGGAACACGCCATCTATACCGTGATTTCGCCTGAAGGCGCGGCTTCCATTCTCTGGCGCGACGCCGCCAAGGCCCAGGAAGCCGCCACCAGTATGAAAATCACCGCTGACGACTTGAAACATTTCGGCGTGGTCGACGCCATTATTTCGGAACCCCCAGGCGGCGCTCACCGGGATCCCATGAAAACCATCGAAACCCTTGGGCTGATGC
Source organism: Hyphomicrobiales bacterium (assembly GCA_015494185.1). Lineage (GTDB taxonomy): Bacteria > Pseudomonadota > Alphaproteobacteria > Rhizobiales > S144-35 > S144-35. The sequence goes on from WGBT01000081.1 coordinate 5,122, forward strand.
TCGACAGCATCTTGCAAGAATATGATGGGAAAAGCCCGGATGAAATCCGCCGCGAGCGCCAGGAGAAATTTTTGAAAATTGGCCGCGTTGTCTGAGTCACACCTTGTCTGAGCCAAGCGGATAGGCGAATGAACACGACAGGTGACAAGGGGGACGCGAGGCGAAAGCTCAAGCGCCATTATCCCGACAAAATTAACCATTACGCAGGGCTGATAAAATCTATACCGCAGAAACGGTTCCCATTCACACGGATTTAGGTTATCTTGGCTGTGGTTATTCTCACAAGCCTTGATTTGAATTCGAAGGATAGGTCCAGCATGACAGGGCTTGCCAAGGGGCGCGCAAACAGGCTGCGCATAAGCGCTTTGATGTTACCGCTGCTTGCGGCTCTCATGCTGGGCGGCGGGCTTGCGGGCTGTTCACAATTCGTCGAAAGCAGCATTCACCCATCCCAACGGCAACTTTCGGCAGATGCACGCAATTTGCTTTTTCAGAAGGGGATGCGTGAAGACAGTCCTATTTTCATCCGCATATTCAAGCAGGAATCCGAGCTTGAAATCTGGAAAGCCCGCGACGATGGCCGTTTTTATCACTTCAAGACCTATCCGATCTGCCGCTGGTCCGGCAAGCTTGGTCCGAAATTGAAAGAAGGGGACAAGCAAGCCCCGGAAGGTTTTTATCAGGTCGCCGCCCATCAACTCAATCCGGCCAGCCGCTATCATTTGTCCTTCAATATCGGTTATCCCAATGCCTATGACAAAGCGCATAATCGCACCGGCACCCATTTGATGGTGCATGGCGACTGCAAATCAGCGGGCTGTTATGCCATGACC
>WGBT01000082.1 GCA_015494185.1 Hyphomicrobiales bacterium
CCGTGGGCTGGGTTGCGCAGTGGCGGGAGATGATCGAAGACCCAGAACAGAAAATTGGCCGGCCCCGGCAACTTTATGTTGGGCCTGAAAAGCGCGATTACATCCCCATGGACCAACGTTGAGCAAAGGCCGAGATGTAAACCTAAGTGGGACGACTGGCAGGGAGCTGAAGCAAGTGGGGGGAGGCGATCGAGCCGCCTGACGATTGGGAAAGACCCTGATCTAGGCTTTCCCAGTATTGGCATGATGGTTACTTGCTTCAGCTCACTGCAACCTTGTGCCAGCGTAGCCCCCTCCCGATCAGCCAAGCTCCTTGGTTTCATCGAAACTTTCACTCAACGTTGGTCCATGGGGATGTAATCACGCTTTTCAGGCCCAACATAAAGTTGCCGGGGCCGGCCAATTTTCTGTTCTGGATCTTCAATCATCTCCCGCCACTGCGCAACCCAGCCCACGGTTCGTGCCACGGCAAACAGCACCGTGAACATCGACGTCGGGAAACCCAGCGCCCGCAATGTAATGCCGGAATAAAAGTCAATATTGGGATAGAGATTGCGTGACTTGAAATAGTCATCTTCAAGGGCAATGCGTTCCAATTCCATCGCCACCTCAAGCAGCGGATCCTCAATCCCCAAATGCTCCAGAACTTCATGGCAGACTTTCTGCATGACACGGGCACGCGGATCATAATTCTTATAAACCCGATGCCCAAAACCCATCAGGCGAAACGGATCATTTTTGTCTTTGGCTCGCTCGAGATAAGCTGGAATCCGTTTGACCGAGCCAATCTCCATCAACATTTTCAAAGCGGCCTCATTGGCCCCCCCATGCGCCGGCCCCCAGAGGCTAACAATGCCCGCCGCCACACAGGCATAAGGATTGGCCCCTGACGAACTGGCCAGCCGTACCGTCGAGGTCGAGGCATTTTGTTCGTGATCGGCGTGTAAAATAAAGATCTTATCGAGCGCACGGGACAAGACCGGATCCTCATGCCAGTCCTCGGTGGGTACCGAAAAGCACATGCGCAAAAAATTGCTGGTGTAATAAAGCTCGTTACGCGGATAGATAAAAGGCTGCCCCTTGGCATATTTATAGGCATAGGCCGCAATGGTTGGCATTTTGGCCAGCATTCGAATCGATGAAATATCGCGGCCTTTGTCATCGGTGACATTGATCGAGGAATGATGAAACGACGACAACGCCCCAAACACACCAACCATGATCGCCATCGGATGGGCATCACGGCGAAAGCCCTGATAAAACCGCATCATCTGTTCATGCAACATGGTATGACGGGTGATCTTGTCGTTGAACTCGTCATATTGCTGCTGGTTGGGCAATTCGCCGTAAAGCAGAAGATAACAAGTTTCTAAATAATTGCCGTGTTCGGCCAATTGTTCGATTGGATAGCCGCGATAGCGCAAAATCCCCTTCTTGCCATCGATAAAGGTCAGCTCAGAACGGCAGCTTGCCGTGGCCTTGAAGCCTGGGTCATAGGTAAACAGCCCCAATTCCTTATTCAAAGGAGCAATATCAACGACATCGGGGCCATCTGTTCCGTGCAGCACAGGCAACTCGATTTCCTTGCCCTTATAGGTCACCCGTACGGTTTCCTTGCTGGTCATATTGCGGTTGTTCTCCCTGTCCCTGACATCACTTCCACCCCTAACTGACATTCCTGACATTCCTGATTTTTTGGATCGGCCTATTTAAAGCGCCCCTGCGGCACCGGACAGCCATATTCATCCGGCGTCTTGAGTTGCATATTCCACATAGCTCGCCTGAAGATTTGGAGCGCCAATGATTTAGATAAAAGATACTAAGACAGGCTGGATTTAAAGCCGTCTGCTGTCTTTAGGCTTCCTGAAAGAGTAACGCCAGCTCCGTTTCCCAGCATCTTTACCATTTTCCAAGTTCAGGTCAAAAGCCTCACTTTGGTATCACATTGCATCACGACTCCGTCGCGGCCAAGAAACAGTGCGCTTCCCCACTTCGTTTTGATCATCTCTTAAACACTTTCATCGACAGTGCTAGCGCAGATTCGGACCCATCGGCAAGGAAAAAACTAGATCGCTAAAAGTCTATCCCTAAAGCCGCGCAATAAAAGTTTGACCGCTCACCTCCTCTCCGCCCCTTGTCATGAACATATGCTGCTATTGAGATCACCCAAAAAATTGTGTAAATCGAGCCCATATGCGGACGCTCGGTCGTTCTGACCGAAGCCATATGTCGACCATGAAAAAGATCAAACGACGGAAAACAATGCGTTACGCGGGAGGATTACATGTCATTTGAATTTAATGGTAAAACCATTGAAACAACACCAAACGGCTATCTGGTCAACCTGGATGACTGGAGCGAGGAGCTGGCCAAATTCCTCGCCGAGAAAGAAAATATCGAACTCACCGAACGGCATTGGGACCTGATGAATTATTTGCGCGATGAGTATTTCAACAATGGCCAGAACCAGCCCAATACCCGTACAATCATCAAGGCGATGAGCAAGAAATGGGGAGAAAAGGTTGACCAGAAAACCGTCTATGCGCTGTTTCCCCTTGATCCCTCAAAACAAGCCGGCCGGATTGCCGGACTGCCGGAAAGCCGCCGCAAAGGGGGCTACTGATAAGCCCCAAAGGCTTTCAAAAACTGTCCCTATCATTTATGACATGTTCAGCAAAAGCAGGCCGTTAGCTTTTGCTGAACATGTTCATTGGGAACATTATCCAGCCTAGAATTCAAACACCAATCATTTTGGCAAGCAAAATACACAATTTGCTATCAAGACTTGGCATCATAATATGAACCCATAAAAAATGGCCGGCATTGCTGCCAGCCATCTCAATAAACCTTCCCAAAAGAAGAGTGGATTACTCAGCTTTTTTGGTGGCTGGTGCTGCCGGAGCTGCTGGAGCTTGCGGGGCTGGGGCATAGCCGTAAGGGGGAACCGGCGCGCCATAAGGAGCCGGTGCATAACCATAAGGCGCATAGCCATAATAAGGGGCATAGCCATAGTAAGGATGACCGTAACCATAGCCATAACCACGGCCATCAATAGCCGAATTGCCTGAGAAATTCATGGAGAAGCTGCCATTGCCGCGGCCATAGCCATTGCCCCAACCGGTGCCATTGCCCCAGCCCGGCCCCCACCAGAAGGCAGAAGCGCCGGTAGCGGCAACAGCAGAAGCGCCGACAATGCTGGCAACGATAGCAGATTTGATCACTTTGTTCATTATTTTGCTCCTTGTGAGGAAAGAATTTTCCTCGGTTTTGGTGTTTAATTGCGTCGAAGAGAACGAATTGTTTTTCTCAAACTTATACTGAAATCGTAAGGCAAAGGAGCCTCTTCAATGAAAGAGAAGCCCTTTTGCCATACGAAAGCTGCGATAGGTGTAGTAACTACGGAGATTCGCTTCTCAGTCCAAGGTCCGGCTGTTGGTTCAGCCGGTATTATTGTTTTGCCTTTAGAGGAGCAATAGTCATGCCAAACTTATAAGGTATTGATATATAATAACTTTCCCAAACAAGCTTTGTTTTTCACAATGCAACGAAAAATCACGCAAAGACAATTCAAGGCATTGATTTAAAAGGATTTTACAGACAAAACTGCGACCTTTTCGCTGTTGCGCAACAGATGCAACGAAATTGCTCTTATACAAAGGCTTGCAACACCGCAAAAACGGCTCAACCGTTCCCCCCCAGCACTTTCAACCCCGCCTCTTTGATCAATTCCAAATCCGCCTCAGCATCATTGTTGGCAGTAGTCAATAGTTTTTCGCCATAGAAAATCGAATTGGCACCGGCCATGAAACAAAGAATTTGCGCCTCTTTGGAAAGCTCAGCACGCCCCGCAGACAACCGAACCCGGGACCTGGGCATGACAATCCGGGTGGCTGCAATCATTCGCACAAGATCAAGTGACGAAACTTTCGGACGATCTGCCAAAGGAGTCCCCGGCACTGGCACCAGCGCATTGATCGGCACACTTTCAGGATGCGGCTCCAGCGAGGCCAGCACCTGCAACATGGCGGCGCGGTCACGCAGGCTTTCCCCCATGCCGATGATCCCGCCC
>WGBT01000083.1 GCA_015494185.1 Hyphomicrobiales bacterium
ACAGGTGTCAAACTGCCAACAAAAACCGCCGCTGCACTCATGACTGCAAGCCCAAACGCCCCCGCAACCACAGGTCCCGCCCTCCTGACAGCCTGCCGCTGTTTCTGTATGGCGGTTTCAAAGCCCGTTTCAAGCGGCAACCGGTCTTCACCACCAGCCCCTGTCTGCGACACTGGGCGCACTGATTTTTTCGTCATATCATCAACCTCTCATCAACCTCATCTCATCGGCCTTAAAAAGCTCAAAACTCAAAAAAGGAGCGGACTTCAGTTTCTCAGTTTGGGAATTTCCGCCTGATCTGCGGTCAGATATAATGGCTACCGGGTTACAGCGGTATTTCCAGCAGATTAAAACTTGTTAATGTCGTATAAACACCATTTTGAAAGATCATTTCCAGAACCAAAACAACGCAATTGATGATATTTCAGGATGGTGTCATGGCAAGTTCGGGTTCCAAGAAAGTCATTTATGCCGCCTTGGCGGGCAATTCCTTGATCGCTGTGACCAAATTCATTGCCGCGGCCATCACCGGCTCTTCGGCGATGTTGTCAGAGGCTATTCACTCGGTTGTCGACACCGGCAATCAGGGCCTGTTGCTTTATGGGCTGAAACGTTCCAAGCGTCCGGCCGATGAGCGCCACCCGTTCGGTTATGGCATGGAAGTCTATTTCTGGGCCTTTGTGGTGGCGATCTTGATCTTTGCCGTGGGCGCGGGCATTTCGATCTATGAAGGCGTTCACAAACTCTCCCATCCCACGCCGCTCAAAAGCGCTTATATCAACTATATCGTGCTCGGCTTGGCAATGGTATTCGAGGCTGGGGCCTGGTATGTGGCTTTTAAGGAATTCAACAAAATCCGGGGCAATCGGAGCCCGCTTACCGCCATTCGCTCTTCCAAAGATCCAACCGTCTTTACCGTCTTGTTTGAAGACAGCGCCGCCATGCTGGGGCTCATCGCAGCCTTTGCGGGGGTTCTGGCGGCCCATATGGGCGGCTATCTCTGGGCCGATGGGGCGGCCAGTCTCCTCATCGGTGTCATTCTTGCCGGCACCGCCCTGTTTTTGGCGATTGAAACCAAGGGATTGCTGATTGGTGAAGCCGCAGATCCACGGTTGCAGCAAGGCGTGCTCGACATCGTTGCAAAGGTCGAAGGTATTGATCACGTCAACGAATTACGCACCATGCATCTGGGCCCCACAGATGTCTTGGTGGCATTGAGTATCGACTTCAAAGGCAATCTCAAGGTGGGCTATGTGGAAGCGGCCATCTTTGAGCTGGAAAAAGCCATCAAGGCCGCCTTTCCCGAAGTCACCCGGCTTTTCATCGAAAGCCAGGCCAAGGCCGATCACGAGGCCGATCTTTCAGCACGCCCGCCCCGGCTTTGACAGATCCAAGGCCCTTCCCTTGGGATTGGCATCAGTCCCCTGCGCTGTTGCGGGACAGGCGGGGATGGGGCCGCTTGCGGACCGGCAACAGTCCCGGAAGCGCGAGAATCCGCTGGGCAAGAGCTTGGCCAACCAGCCGATGCCCCAATTCATTCCAGTGCCAGTCCCAACTGAATTCAAAGCGTTTTTTGCGCCGTTTGTAATCCGCATCGAAGGTTTCTTGCAGATCAAGGAAATTGAGGTTTTGCGCTTTGGCAAGCGTGCCCACCAGATCATTGAGCCGCCCCACTTCATAAGTGCTTCGCGGACGGCCGCTATAGACCGCTTCACGCAGACCATCCATGGCAAACAACAGGTGAAAATCATGCTCTTGCGATAGCCGTTTCATTTCGGCAAACACATAGCCGGTCACTGCGCGGATTTTGGCATGATCACGCACCGCACGGATATCGACCGCAGAAGAAATCATATCCGCGTCCCCAAAATATTCATTTCCGCCCCAGAAATAACGGTCGACCAGTCCCTTGACCTTATGCACCAGCCCGGTTTGATAGTAGAAATAGCGGAAACTGCGCAGGTTGCGTAATGCATCCGCCAGGCCGGGGCGGAAATCCTCTGGCGGCACTTCCCGGATCCGCCCATCCTCTTCCGGTATGACCTTCATGAAACTGGAAGTATAACGGCCGCGCAAAAACCGGTAGCTTTCATCGAAATCATTGTGGATCAGTTGCACCACCACGACATCGGGCCGGTATTTCAAGACTTCACGGCGCAGCATGTGGAGATATTGGCTCAGCGGCGCACCATCCACCGCAAACCGCAGAACCTCGGCTTGCAGCCCCTGTTGGGCGAGCGTCTTGTTCAGTTCCCGAGCCAACACCGCCGGAAACGCCTCATCGGTGTCCACCTGACTGGCCTGAACATAAGAATCACCGATCACCGCAATGCGCAAATAGCCGGGGCGGCGTTCCACCGGATAGGAGGGCCATTGCGAGTTCCAACCATCGGCATTGATCTGAACATGGGAGACATGCCCATCGGGCGCATAAAAAGTCGCCCGGGTTCCGGGAAGATAGCGCACCACATTATTGAGGCTGACATTCGGCAACACATCGCTGGTCGGCAGCACATAACGGAAGATGACATGTTCAAACAATAAGAACATCCCAAGTAAAGTTGCCCCAAGCAAGGCAATATTTCCTAAATTGACACGAAATCGTTTCATGATTGACGGCTCTTAAACTGATTTAAACCGATCGAAGAAGTTTGGCTTGATCCAAACAATTCCTGTACCAAGACGCCCCAAACCGGTTTCACAACATCGTGAAGTCTGAGCTTCCCCCCTCGAGAACCATCCAAGGCGAAAGCCGCAAACCCGCGTTGCGAAAAGCAGCGGCAAGATTGCCCCTTGGCAAGGCTCACGAATTCCCGCAAATAGAAAGCAACCAGAATGAATGAAAGTCCGGACAGCCGGTTGAAGGGAGTGATGTGATCCAATGAGCAATGCCAAACATGCCAAAGTCTTAATCCTAGGCTCCGGTCCGGCGGGCTATACCGCCGCCATCTATGCGGCCCGTGCCATGTTGCAACCCGTTTTGATCCAAGGAATCCAGCCCGGCGGTCAGTTGACGATCACGACCGATGTGGAAAACTATCCCGGTTTTGCCGAGGTCATTCAGGGCCCGTGGCTGATGGAACAGATGAAGGCCCAGGCCGAACATGTCGGCACGGAAATCATTGCCGATCACATCCTTGAAGTCGATCTCAAAAAACGGCCAATCTGGCTGCGCGGCGACAGCGGCCAACACTATACCTGCGACAGCCTGATCATCGCCACCGGCGCCCAGGCCCGGTGGCTGGGGCTCGAGTCTGAAAAGAAATTCCAAGGATTTGGGGTTTCGGCCTGCGCCACCTGTGATGGTTTTTTCTATCGCGGCAAAGAGGTCATTGTGGTTGGCGGCGGCAACACCGCCGTGGAAGAGGCAATCTTTCTGACCAATTTCGCCAGCAAGGTCTATCTGGTTCATCGCCGTGACGAGTTGCGTGCCGAGAAGATTCTACAACAGCGGTTGCTGAAAAACCCCAAAATCGAAGTGCTTTGGGATACGGTCTTGGAAGAGGTGTTGGGCGAAGAAGAACCGATGGCGGTCACCGGTGCCAAACTGAAAAATGTCAAAACCGGTGAGATACGTGAGCAAAAGATCGATGGTATCTTCATCGCCATCGGTCACGCACCTGCAACCGAGCTGTTCACCGGTCAGCTGGAAATGAAAGACAATGGCTATATCATCACCAAGCCGGATTCGACTGCGACCAATGTTCCAGGCGTCTATGCGGCCGGTGACGTCACCGATGAAATCTACCGCCAAGCTGTAACGGCTGCCGGAATGGGCTGCATGGCAGCACTCGAAGCCGAGAAATATCTGGCCGAGCTGGAAGCCCAGACCGGGGAGACGGTATCTGCCAGTGAGTAACACCGGCCATTGGCTCATGACGCGCCTGACGAACCAGTGACGGCATTCGCTTTAACCTGAGCGTACCCGTTGAATTGGAGGAGTTTCGTGGCAGTTCAATACGGCAAACAGCAAGATCAGCCAAACAAAGCGGGAGCGCGGGCTTCTGTCTTGGCGGCCTGGCGCGGCTTGCTTTGGCCCACCCTTCTCACGGTCATGGCGCTTGCTGTCTTGATCAGTCTGGGCAACTGGCAGATGCGGCGGCTGGCCTGGAAAACCGAGCTGTCACAGCATATTCAATCGCGCCTGAAAGCCCCGCCCATCAGCCTAAACACCGCCCTGACCTTGCACAAACATGATCCTCAAAATGCCGAATATTCCCGTGTCAAACTGAGCGGGACCTTTCTGCATGACCTCGAAATCCACCTTTACGCTTCCCATAAACAGCAAATCGGCTGGCATGTTTACACACCGCTGCAACTTGATGACGGGCGCATTATTCTGGTCAATCGCGGTTTCGTCCCCCAAGAACGCAAAGCTCCACAAAAACGCAAATCTGGTCAGCTCTCGGGCAAAGTCGAGCTGGTGGGATTACTGCGCACCCCACGGCAAAAACCTGGGCTGTTTACCCCGGACAACAATATCGACAAGAACCGCTGGTTTTGGCTCGATCTGGCTGAGATTGCAAAATACCGTTTGCCGGAGGGGGCTGAACTGTTACCTGTGACCATTGACGCCGAAGCCTCAGACATTCCCGGCGGCTGGCCGAAAGGAGGCACCACGCGGGTTCATTTTGAGAACCGGCACTTGCAATATGCTCTGACATGGTACGGCCTGGC
>WGBT01000084.1 GCA_015494185.1 Hyphomicrobiales bacterium
CAAAATCGATGCCAACAAAGGCGGTGCAGCCGCAGCCAATGGAACCGCCAAGGCGGCACTTCCTCCCGCTGGCGCTGCTTCCAACCGTCCCATGGCAACCCCTGGGAAACCAGCCTGAAAATTGGCCCCAGCAAATTATTGGCATCAATCCCGCTCTCCTTCTAGAGCCGCTTAGAGAAACCGGGACAGTAAAGCGGGAGAGAGCATACCAAAAGCTTTTGGTATAAGAAGTTCGCTATGAAGGCAACCATAAAAGCCGGCAGCAAAGTTGTTCCTGCCGGCTTTTCCACTTGTCCACTTGTCTTGATCTTGTTTTGTAGCTTTCCAAAAAACGGCACGTCGTGCCACACCACTGTTTTACGGAGCCCTGACACCAACGTGTGAGAGCTCCCACGACCTTCCCCCCAGAAGGGACGAAAAAAGCGATCAGCCAGCCCTGCCCATACTATCTTTTGCGCAGAGACATGTAAGCCCGCCCATTATTGCTGCGCAGAGAGACCGACTGTCTACGCCCTTTGACGACAACATAAATGCTGCCCGAGACACCATATTGGGCATTATAAAAGGTGCCTGTGTAATGATTCTTCTTAACCCGGCGCAGGGAAGCTGTCTGGGTGACCCCGCCAAGTGAAGCGGTCGAGCAAGTGGCCCGGGCCCCATAGCGCGTTTTCGATTTCCTCCAGTAAGAGACACGGCAGCGCGCCCGCTCTTTGGCTGAATTGTTTGGTTTGACATAACCACTGCCAGACCAGGAACCTTCTAGCGAACCAGCAAAGGCTGAAGCACCGAGAGGCACAAATCCCACAGTAACGGCCAGCAGGCCAGCATAGATATATTTCATTCGTCCTTTCCCAATCTTTTGCATGTCACGAACCTCGTTCACATTGATTAATACATCCAATATTCCCAGATTGAAAGTCTTTACAAACGTTCATTGCATGCATTTCTCGCCGTTTCCGCCTTTTTCCGCCCACCAATCGTTTCAATGGCGAGATTATCGGATGCAATACTGCCCATTGTCAAAGAATTCATGAATGCGGCAACAAATCATAATTGCAAGACAGCACGCCGTTTATTTCCTCTTATTTCTTCGCCAAAGCAGCGGTCTCGGTCCGAAGTCTGATATCGGCAATCACCTTGTCCAAAATGATACAAGTTCGGCGATGCAAATCGGAACCTTCACGGTAATCGGCAGCCGCAAAAAAGTCGACACGTCCGGCCTCGAACAATTCCTTGCCGGCCTTGGCCGAACGACGCGGTGGGAAAACCGCCAGCGAATGCCCCCCATTTTGCCGGGTGACCGCCATTGAAGGAACATCGGTCATCCCATCACCAAAATAGATCATGTTGGAAAACGGAATCGGGCGAAGCGCTTCCGGCATATGGCTGTTGATGCTTTGGCTCAGATCTTCGATCCCCTTATTGATCCGAAACAGATATTGGGTCTTGGTGGTATCGGTGATGACCCGATTGGGATAGGTCGCCCGGCCATAATGATCAAAGTAATATTCAGAAGCGAAGACATTGTGGAAGTGCTCATAAATGCTCACCCCCTCGAGTATCTCTTTCAGTCCCGAGGAAATGATATAATGCCGGGTCAAAACGGTATGATCAGACTTTTCCGCAACATACTGGTTGATCAGATCGAACCAATCTTCAACGCCTTTGAAATATTTGACATGACGCCCAAGATTTTTCAGATCATCACGGGTGATGGGGACTTTTGCAGCGTCAGCCTTTTCATACATCAGCCGCATATAGGTGATGATCGGCTCCCCCCCGGTTGCCTTTGCCTCCTGATTGACCGCCTCCCAGAATACATCGGCCCGCATCCCGATTGCCGGCAGCACCGTGTATTCCTGCATTGGCTGCGGTGACAAGGTGCCGTCAAAGTCGTAAATCAAGGCAATAATATTGCGTTTGAGCTTAGCCATGGTCCAATCTAACAAATTTGCGGGAAAAATACTGCCGCTTGGAAGCGTTTTGTGCACAGGCACGATTTTCGCCTCATAATGGTCAAATTTACCACAATCTTTTGGGGCAGATTAACGTTCTTATGATAGGAATCACACGGTTATTGCTTTTCGTCCTGCGGGGAGGTGCTATGCGTTGGCTGTTTCGCATCATGATGGTTGGCCTGGTCGTAATGCTTTTTCTGCCCGGAAATGAGCCTGAACGAGCGATGGTTTTTGAAGGGCTGAAATCCGCATTTTGGAAAACCCTTTATTATTGTGACCGTCAGCCGGAGTTTTGTAACCGCAGCCGGGCTGCCTTTTACCGCGTGACCCAATCGGCCAAGCAAGGGTTGCAGGAGATTGCCGCCGGCAGTCGCCCAACCGATCGCTATGAGGATTCCAGCGCACACCAAGATTCGCGAAACACATTGGGTGGCAGTGATTATGAACCACAATGGCGGCTGCCCTGATGGCTATCGATGCTCAAGCTTACAACCACATTCCCCCCTTCAGCTGCTAGATTCCGAGGATTTTCGCCCCCCTTTCGTAAGAAAACGTCTCTGAAGGCTGATTGAAATTTACGAATCAAGACGAATATCCACAGGGAGGAAGGGCAAGACTTCCATGTGGCCCCCACGCAACAGTCAAAAACTTACCTTATTTGCCTGCATGTCGTTGCCGCTATTGTGATCCGTGACATATTTATTTCGATAAATCAGAGCCGTGAAATGCCTCTGCCATGGTCATAGAGGACGCCTTAGCAAGCTGACTTATGGCCTGATTCGACCTCTCCTTGAAATAGAAATAGCCGGCAATATACAACCCATGTTGACATTACCCCGGCGCATCAATACAACCCCACATTGCCGTTACGGTTAACGTATTACTTACAACTTAGGGGGCTATGATGCGTTATTCAATTTTTGCAGCCTGTTTGCTATTAGGGGGCTGCAGTATCACACCAAATCCATTGACTTACGATCAATTATCTCTAAATGCTGAAATAAACCGGTCCGAACTCGCCGCCAATCAAGAACCGATCCGGCGCCCGATCACGCTTTATGAGGCCATGGCGAGGGCGCTGAAATACAACCTGGACTATAAGGTTGAGCTGAGAAACCAAATCTTGCGGCGCAAGCAATTGCGCCTAGCAACCGCTGATATGCTTCCACAAGTTGTAACCAATGCGGGGTGGGTCAGACGCAATAATTTTTCTGGGGGAAGCTCGGTTTCCTTGCTGACCGGGATCACATCATTGGAGCCTTCAACCTCATCGGAGCGGGAAGTCAAAACTGCTGATGCCGTGTTTTCCTGGCATATTCTCGATTTTGGACTGTCTTATGTCCGCGCCCATCAATCCGCCGATCAGGTCTTGATTGCCCGGGAGATGCGCCGCAAGGTTGCCAACCGGATTATCGAAGATGTTCGGACCGCGTTCTGGCGCGCCGTGGCCGCACAGAACCTGCTTGCACGGATGCGCGTACTGGCCCGAGAGGTCGAAAGTGCTCTTTCCGCGTCGCGCAATTTACAACAATCACGGGACACTTCACCGCTGACAGCGCTGACCTATCAGCGTGAACTGGTTAAGATCAAGCGCGAGATCCAGCAATTGGAGGATCAATTGAAGGATGCCAAAATCCAGCTGGCCGCCTTGATGAATGTCCCGCCAGGACAACGTTTCACCCTCTCCACCCGCGGTGTTTCCCGCTACAATTTACGGATCAAGCAATCAGGTGAGGCCATGATCAAGACCGCGCTTGAGAACCGGCCGGAACTTCGGGAAGTGGCCTATCGGGAACGGATCAACCAGAAGGAAGCCAAAGCGGCCTTGCTGGAATTATTGCCTGGTGCGCAGCTTTATAGCGGCTCTTATACAGACAGCAATCGCCTGTTGTTCAATAGTGATTGGATCAATTGGGGCGCCAAGGCCAGCTGGAATCTCATTAAGGTGTTCCAATATCCAGCCAAGCGTGATGAGATCGAAGCCCGTGAAGACCTGCTGCATCAACGTGCTCTGGCCCTGACCATGGCTATCATCACCCAGGTTCATGTCAGCCGTGCCCGGTTCTTCCATGCCCGCCGGAAATTCCGCACTGCACAACAGTTTTACGATGTGCAAAGCCGGATCTTGAGACAAGTCGAACAAGAAGCCGCCTCAGGTTCGGTCAGCCGGCAAACCCTGATCCGGGAAAAGATGAACACCTTGGTGGCGCGTGTGCGGCTGGATTTGGCTTATGCTGATTTGCAAAACGCGTTCGCCAATGTCCACGCCTCGCTCGGCCAAACCATCTATGATCCCGATCTGCTGCGCGATCGTTCCATTTCAGAAATCGCAAGAGAGCTGCGCCGGGCCTGGCGCCGCCGCGGTGATCGTGCCGCTTGACAGAAAACAAAAAATGGAGTCCGTGAGGATAGATTGCTGATCTTCACTTGAAAAACAAAACGGCGACAACGCCCCGCAGCTTTTTTCAAAGTTTGCGGGGCATTTTCTTACTTGCTTTTGCTTTTTACCATTTGTCCTACAGTAATACCAGCGGTCAATGATAATCTCATCAGTATTATACTGGAGGTATTACATTGACCGTTCAAGCTTTCCGTATCCCTTTGAATTGTTCTGCATAAATTGAACGGTACACGAAGAAAGGTCAGGGGCCGTTGGTGTAAGATTGAGTATAGATTTTTACAATTCGGCAAACATTGGGAGACAGATCGAAACACGCACTAAAAAACCTTGGTGTTTATTTCTAAACACCAAGGCAGTGATTGTTGTACCGTCAGCTCCCAGGGAAATGAAACTGAAATCTAAAATCTTACCGAACTTTTATTTCTTTCTTTTTATCATGCCCTCAGTTTTAAGAATGATCTGAACTTTGCTAGACTTTTGCCCGCCAAAATCAGGTACGATATCAACCTACACCTCCAATAATAAAGCGCTAAGATTTGGGCAGTGGAACAGGATTTGGTGAAAAGGTTCGCAGATAAGCGATCAGATCAGCACGGTCTTGAGGTTTTTTCAGCCCGGCAAAACCCATCTTCGTGCCACGAATGAATTTCTTTGGCTTCGCCAAAAATTGATCGAGTGCGACATAATCCCAAACCCCGCCATGCTTGGCCATCGCAGAGGAATATTTATACCCTTTTACCGCCCCGATTTTACGGCCGACGATGCCATAGAGATTGGGACCTGTCTTGGTTTTCCCCCCCTTCTTGAAGGTATGGCAGGCCGTGCATTTCTTGGCAACACGTTTACCCGATGAGACATTGGCTTGAGCCAACAAAGTGGCAAACTTCGCCTGAGAAGCTTTGCTTGCCTTGCCTGCTTTCGCCTGCTTTGCCTTGGTTGTTGGCTTTTTAGCCTCCGTTGCCGATTTTTTAGCCGCCGTTTTTTTGGATTTTGACCCCGCAACCGGCAGCGGCATAGGTTTATCGCTCAGGGTGCGCAAATAGTCGATCACATTGGCCCGGGTTTGTGGATCCTTAATGCCGCCAAACGCCATCTTATTGCCTTTGATGCATTTTTTCGGTGCGGCAAGAAAACAGTTCAGAAGATCATAGTCCCAAGTGCCGCCATGTTTGGCAAGCGCTGGTGAATATTTGAAGTCTTTGCTTGAGGCGACTTTGCGGCCGACGATATTGTAAAGATTGGGGCCGACTTTCGCTTTACCGCCTTTATCAAAGGTGTGACACGATTTACATTTCGAAGCGTATTTCGCTCCTGCCTTGGCGTCTGCCTTGGCCAAAAGTGCCGCGATATCAACCTGTTCATCGGTTGTTTTTTCGGTTTTCGCCGTTGTTTCAGAAGCGGTTGTCTTGGGTGCATAGATGCTTTCTGCAATAAGTTTCGTGCTTGTCACAAAAAGCAGCGACGCAAGAATTGCGCCCGCATATTTATTGAAGAGTAGTTCGTCTTTTGCCATTGATCTTTGTTCCATCTTCCGCTTACCGCCGTACCGAAGTAAAACTCACGTCAACCTCATGCGTGAGCCTATCTCCCCCCAGTGATGCGTACGTGAAACCGCGGCGGTGAGCCTGGCTAGCAGCCAATCGGACTTTTCAAATGAAGGCAAATGCTCTGCCTCATACCGCATTCAATCCCAAAAGTCCGACAGACGGCTAGCGGGGCACAGCCCGGCCAGTATAATAGACCACACGCCGAAACGGGATCTCTTACTTCTTGTTCTTGGTGGCGGTAAAAGTATAAACATAGCTGAGCTGTAACTTAGCTTGCGCAAGTTAAAGACATTGTAATATCTGATGCAACCTTCCTTTGGCCACCCGCGACAAATCGCGCAGAATGGGATCGTTTGATGAAGAAACTTGTTGTTATTCCGGCAAGGCTTGCCGCCACCCGGCTGCCCGGAAAACCTTTGGCTGAGATCGCCGGCACCCCAATGATCGTTCATGTCTGGCGCCGGGCGGTTGAAGCAGGTATTGGCCGGGTGGTGGTGGCCACCGATGCCGTGGAAATTCAAACCGCCATTGAGCAGGCCGGCGGTGAGGCGGTGATGACCCGGGCGGATCATGAAAGCGGCTCGGACCGCGTCTTTGAAGCGGTCGAGAAGATCGACCCGGAAGCCCAAGCCCAGATCATCGTCAATCTGCAAGGAGATTTGCCGACCCTTGAACCAACCCTCATAAGCGCTTGTGTGGCGGCTCTTGAGCAGAGTGATGCCGATATTGCCACTTTGGCCGCACCGATCACCACGGAGGAGGAACGCAGCAATCCAAATGTCGTCAAGGTGATCGGCACGCCCGCTCGTCATCCGCAAACCCTTCGGGCGCTCTATTTCAGCCGCAGCACCGCGCCTTATGGCGAAGGACCTCTTTATCACCATATCGGCATCTATGCCTATCGCCGCGCCGCTTTGGCCCGTTTTGTCAGCCTGCCGCCAGCCCCCCTCGAACGGCGGGAAAAACTGGAACAGTTGCGGGCTTTGGAAAATGAAATGCGTATCGATGTGGGAATTGTCGATACTGTGCCATTGGGCGTTGATACCCCCGCCGACTTACAGCGGGCGCGCGCTATTCTGGGACAAGTTTCACAACAGAGGTGAGCCGTAAAATCCGCACTTGCCCTGACAGGCAATATCAGAGCTGCGGCGAAACCAGCACATGATCCAGCGAAGCAAATACGGATTTTTGCATATAATACCAACAGCCCCTGACCTTTCTTCGTATACCATTCAATTTACTTCGAGCCTTTAAAAGGATACGGAAAACATGGAAAGGTCAATGATAAATGCCGCCGGTATAATACCAAGGGCCCTTGGTATAAGCTCATCCCCTGACAAAATCACTTGCATGATTGGCGTAAGCGTCTAAACAAAGGCTATGACTGACCATGCCATTACAACTGCGCCCCAACTGCAACTCCCCAAGCAGTTCGACGGGCCGATCAGCTATCAGGGCGAACCGGGGGCCAATTCGCATCTGGCTTGTCTGGATATGTTTCCAGACCGCGACACGCTCCCTTGCGCAACTTTTGAAGACGCTATTGCTGCGGTCCGCAAGGGCCGCGCCGCCTTGGCCATGATCCCGGTGGAAAATTCCGTCGCCGGCCGGGTCGCCGATGTCCATCATTTATTGCCCGGCAGCGGCTTGCATATCGTGGCCGAACATTTTGAGCGAATTTCCCATCAATTGTTAGCATTGAAGGGAGCGAAGCTTTCCGACTTAAAATCGGTGCACAGCCATACCATGGCGCTTGGGCAATGCCGCAAGGCTATCCGTGCGCTGCAACTGACCCCGATTCCAGAAGCCGACACTGCTGGTGCGGCACGCATGGTCAAGGAACGGGGCGACAAGTCCATTGCAGCGATTGCTTCGCGGCTTGCGGCAGAGGTTTATGATTTGCAAATCATCAAGCCCGATATCGAAGACGCCGCCCATAACACCACCCGCTTTTTGGTGTTGGCCCGCGAGCCGGTTGCGGTGCCGCGGCAAAATGGCCCGGTGATGACTTCCTTCATTTTTCGCGTCCGCAACGTGCCTGCCGCACTTTACAAGGCGCTTGGTGGGTTTGCCACCAATGGCATCAATTTGACCAAGCTGGAATCCTATCAGCTCGAAGGATCGTTTAATGCAACAATGTTCTTTGCCGATATCGATGGTCACCCCGAAGACCGGCTGGTACGGCTGGCCTTTGAAGAGTTGAATTTCTTTTCCCATGAGATCCGAATTCTTGGGACCTATCCCAAAAGCCCGTTCCGCGACACACTAAAAGCTCAACAAGAGGCCTTATACACGGGTCCAGACGACGTGCCTGACAGGACACGACGCAAATGAAAGAAAATCGGAAGCAGGGGAGCTAGTTGATGGCCAATCTTCCATGAAAGAGCAAGGTGCTCCCCCATTTTTCCCATATGTTGGGTTCAAACACTCTCTGAGGCTTTGACTTTGGCATCCGTTGTTTTGTCTTCAGACGCTTCGTCCGGTTCCTCATTGGGATATTCCTGCATCAAACGGCGGAAGGCGGTTTCTTTGTCGGAAACAAAGGCATCGCGGCCCATTTCATCGATCAGCCCCCCTTTTTCCAAAAGGCGGCGAACTTGATACTTCAAGCCGCTGAACATCAGTTTGATCCCCAGCTTTTTCAGCCTTTGGTGGAGCTCACGGATTTTTTCTTCACCGGATGCATCGAGCTCGTTGATGCCGCTGCCGATGATCAAGATCACCTTGGCATCGGGAAAATCGGCACAGGCTTCAAGAATGATATCCTCGAAATAAGCCACCGTGGAAAAAGTCAACGGACCATCGAAACGAACCGGAACAAATTTCCGGCTGAGCGGTTTGAGATGATGAACCCGAATGCCTCCCAGCGTGCCATCCGGTTTCCGGGCAACGATTTCGGCGCGGGGTTTCATGGAGCGCACCAGACAGTTCGCCACGGTCAAGGCAATGCCGATCAGAATGCCATTGGCGATTGCCGGTGCTACGATCAGCGTTGCAAAAAAGGTGGTGATACCGATCAACGCCCCAGCCCGGTCAACCTTCCAGGCGCGGATCAAAGGTTCGATGCGGATCAGGCCAAAGACAGCGATCATGACAATCACCGCAAGCACCGCCTGTGGCAGATGGTAGAGGTAATCTGTAAAGAACAGCAACACCAGCACCACGGCCAAGGCGCTGACAATGGCGAACAAGCCGGTTTTGGCCCCGGCACGCGCCGCCACGGCAGAGCGTGAAAAGGAGCCGCTGACTGTGTAAGAACCAAAGAAACTGCCGGCGATGTTGGCAAGCCCCTGCCCAATGAGTTCCTTGCTGGTATCCACCCGTTCACCGGTGCTGGTGGCAATCGCCTTGGAAATCGAGGTGGCTTCCATAAAGCCGATAAGCGCCATGACAAGAGCCGCAGGCAACAGGGACAAGAGCAGTGACCAGTGAATTTCCGGAACCTGGAAACTTGGCAAGCCTTTGGGAATGACCCCCACCACATCTCCCCCCGCTGATAGGGTCACCACCCCATTCTTCACCCCGGCAAAACGCCAACGTCTTTGATCTTCAGCATCTTTCGCCGGTTGAGAGAAAAAACGCAACGTCCCATCAGCCTGCTTATGCGCATAAAGCGTTGCATGATGCAGATCGACATTAAGACCGATCAGTTTCTTTTTCTCCATTCCGCGCTGATATTCGAGCACCGGAAGCAAGGCGCGGGTCTTGGTGGCTTTCCCAGCACCTTTTGCCCCCCCCTCGCGTTCTTCCGCGCTGGCCCGTTTTTCAAGTTCGGTCATCTTTGTTGTCAGGATTGCGATTTTGCGCTGACCATCGTCATATTTTTCAAGCATTTCCCGGACAGTTGGGTCGGCAATCTGATCAATCGAAACCTTGACTTTCTGCTCAAGCCCAACAGCCGCGCTGATCACCGTGCCAAGCAGGACAGCGATCAACACCCCCGGCAGGTTGGGTTTCCATTTTCGCAACCCAAGGATCAGGGCCACAGCGCCTAGCGCAAACCCAAGGGTTGGCCAATGTAAATCCGGAATTTGGGTCAAGACCCGCCACAGATCGGCCAGATAATTTTCCGTGCGCGGAAAAGGAACGCCAAGCACCTTGTTCAATTGCGAAAGGCCGATGATCAAAGCGGCCGCATTGGTAAAGCCGACAATCACCGGACTGGAAAGCAAATTCACCAAGGCCCCAAGGCTGAACAGACCAAGCAAGAGCCGCAAGATGCCAACCATCAAGGCCAGCATCACTGATAAAGCAATAAAGGTTTCGCTTCCCGGTGTGGCAAACGGAATGAGTGCCGCGGCCGACATCAGCGACAACATCGCCACCGGGCCGGTGTGCAACTGACTGGAAGATCCCCAAAGCGAGGCAACGATGACCGGAACGAAAGAGGCATAAAGCCCATAAACCACGGGCAGTCCGGCAAGCGAAGCATAAGCCATACTTTGTGGAATGAGCACCAACGCCACGGTCAGTCCGGCTATTATATCAGCACGCAGGGTTTCCTTGGTCATAGGGAACCAGCGCAGAAAGGGGAAAAAAGTTTCTAGTGGTGGCGTTTTCATCACTCTTCCAGATTTTATTCCAACTCTTTTTAAGACAGATACAGACAGCTCAAAGACGAAGCTGTTGGGCCAATGAATATAGAGCGAAGCACCGGGACTTGGCAGACCGGTTCCGCATGATTGCTCATTGTTCAGGAATACGGGTCGACAGCCAGAACCTTGGCATGCCGGCTGCATCACAAAAACCGCATCGAACGCCTTTAGGGGTCTAAAGACGCTGAAATTCTGCAAAGTGAGCATGCCATTGAATAGAGCCCATCAAGCAGAAAACACACCCCGTTTTGAAAGAGAGCTCATCGTTACTGCACTCCCTTCTTGGAGCCGTGCAGGGGCTTTAAGGCTTTCAATGCGATCTTTGCGAGCGTTCATGACTAGATTTTGCGGCCATGTCCATTAGACATAACAGCGCAAGCATTGCCCCAAACCGCTACAGGCTGCCCCGCCGGGCTTCTCGTTTTCCCGACCTCTAAAATTTATTCTGGTTTTATACAGACACTTGGACTCGATCAACAATCAAAGATTTTTATTAGTAAAAAATTATAATTACTTGGTTATCAACAAAATACGTATCGCAATTTTAAATAGAATTGTTTGTATTCATGTTCTTTAGCTGTGGTTGGCATCGTCACCACAGCCCTGTGAATAAGAACAAAGATGGGGGTTATCATGATAAGCCAAAAACGCAGTGCTATCCCTTTTTTGGCAAAATGGGTTGCGAGACTTTTGGTCAGTCTGCTGATGATACCAACGTCGCCGACGCTGGCTGACAAAACGACACAGCTTGCCAGCTATCAACAACGGGGGGTTGTCAGAAGCCGGGCGGTGGCGACACTGATGGCGGATCTGACCGCACAGGTCGCTTATTTACCGTTCCAAGCTGGGGATTCTTTTCGGGCCGGCGATGTGTTGCTGCGGTTTGATTGCCGGCATATCAAAATTGCCATTGCTGGCGCAAAAGCCGAGCTCGCCGCCCGGGAAGTCACCTACCGCGCCAATCTGAAACTCAAGCAACATGATGCGGTGGGCAACAATGATCTGCTGATTTCCAAGGCGCAGGCCGACAAGGCACGGGCAGAGCTGGCCGCTTTGCAACTCCGGCTGCAAAAATGCACCATCATCGCCCCGTTTGATGGCCGGGTCGCAGAACGCCTGATCGAAGAGCACGAAACACCTGCCGCCAATAGTCCGTTGTTAAAAATCCTCAAAGACAGCGAGCTTGAAATCGATGTTATCTTGCCCTCCAAGGCGCTGGCCTGGCTGCGCAAAGGAATGCGGTTTCAGTTTCAC
>WGBT01000085.1 GCA_015494185.1 Hyphomicrobiales bacterium
GCCTTTCCCTGTCAGGTTATGTTCAACCGGATCATCCGGTGCAGCAGGGGGTTCGGGCCGTGCTCGAAGAGCTGACTGAAACCTCGCTCGATCCTGATATCTGCGGCACCGATGGTTGTTCAGTCCCAACCTTTGCGATACCCTTTTCAGCCTTGGCGCTGGCCTTTGCCAAATTTGCCGACAGACGGCGTCTTACGCCCGCCATGGCACAGGCCGCAGCACGGTTACAAGAGGCCTGTTTCAAGGAACCGTTCATGGTGGCTGGAACCGGCCGGTTCTGCACCAAGATTTTAAGCACTCTCCCAGGCCAAGCTTTCGTCAAGGTTGGCGCCGAAGGGGTTTATTGCGCAGCCTTGCCCCAACAAGGTCTTGGCTTGGCAATCAAGATCGATGATGGGGGAAGCCGTGCGGCCGAAGTCGTACTGGCGGTTTTGCTGTCCCATTTCCTGCCTGATGCCCGCCGCAAACTGGCCCCAGACCGCATCGTCACGCAAACCAATTGGCGTGGTCTCAAAACCGGCCAGCTTCGCCCGGCAGAGGCCTTGCAAGACCTGCTTGCGGCTGCTGCCTGATGGTCGAACGACCTCATCACATATGAAAAACGATTATCCGAAATATTTTAATAGCAAGCCCGCCCGCTATTAAACGGGTTTTAACATTAAAGATTTATGTTTCCCCCAAACCAAACTGTAGGACGCGGTTTTGCTGCATTAGGTCATGTCATACCAAGGCGCCTTGGTATAAGGATCACTTGCATCATCTGCCGCAACTCTTGATTTTTCATCGGCGTGTTGTGTCGTATTTGGGGAAGGATAGTGCTGTGAAATTAAGTGCGTGGGAATTGGCCCGGGGGGCGCTGTTGGCCGAGCGTCTTACCAATGGCAAATGGGAAACCAAAGGGTTTATCCGTGACATCATTATTCTGATTGGTTTATTCATCAGCTTGGTGGCCATTTTCATCATGTTGATGTTGCTGCCAGCAATGGCCAGCCCAATGCAGATGTTACCTAACCCGAAAATCACTATTACGAAACCAATGACAGGTCCCGCTGGACCGGTAACCCCAAAGTCCCCCCGGCAAGTCCAAAACATTTCGGTTGAAGTGGGGAAAACCAAGGATTATGAACGCCTGACCTTTCCATCGAGCCACCGTGTTCAGGCCCAGCTCATCAACCGTGGCGGGGGGCGTTTTGCAGTGAAATTCATCCGTCCCGTCACCCTCGATGTCAGTAAAGTGATGGTAAATGGGCCGGAAGCATTACGTGATATCTGGATCGATGAAGATGGCGATCATACAACCATCGAATTGCGCATTGACCGCGGACATGCCGTTCATGGCTTTCATTTCGGCAATCATTTCATTGTCGAGATCACCAACCATGTACAGGCGGGATTTGTCACCCAGAAATCTGTCGAAATGGATTTGAGTGACATTGCCTCCGAAGAATTGGCTGACGCCAATCTCACAGATGGCGACTTGGAAGACCAGTATCGCCGCTATTTGCGGCTGCACTGATTACAACGGTGTTCTCTCGTCACAAAAACCAAGGCAAACGATCTCCGTTTTCAAACCTCCTGCAGGCACCCCGGCCGCTGGGAAGATGGCGGCAGCGCTTTCCACCAGCGGTTCGGGACCTGCAACATAGACGTTGAAATCCGCAAGATTTTCGTGGCGCGCGGCAATCTCTTCGATGATTGCATCGGCTTCCTTGCGCGATGACATCAAGGTATAGCGATATGGCAAGGGATGATAGTAAAAGTGATCAAACACATCCTGCCAAGACCGGCACAAATTGTCGAGATAGATGTCATCAGGGGTTGGGGACAGACGATAAAGATACAATGGCGTCTCGGTCTCAAAGGACAGCGCATGTTCAATCAGGCTGCGCACCGGAGCAAAACCGGTATGCCAGCTTAAAAACAACAGCGGTGGCAGTGTAAACTCGTCATTCCGCCGCTTCGGGCTCGGCACATCGACCAAATCTTCAAACAACACAAACTGCCCCTTAGGCCCCCGGATCCGCAATGGCTGGCCAATTTTGATGGCCCCGGCGAAAAGTTGCTCACTGAACGGCTCTTCTGGCAGCAGCGGCACATGAAAGGCCAGATTGACCGCATTACAGGGGCAACTGGCAATGCTAAGCTCGATTTCAGGAAGCGCGTCATTACCCCCAAGCACAACCCTCTGCCCAGCGAGAAATTGCAACTTGTCGGCCCGGGCCAACCGCACCTGCAGCGCCATGACCTGATCTGACAGCGGCTCGATCTTCTTTATTTTGCCGATGATATCTTGCGCCGGAATTTCGCCCGGACTTGACGTCAACTTGACCTCGATTTCAATATCGGTCAGCGGCGCATGGGAACAGGTCAGAAAATAACCTTGGGTCTTTTCCGCCTCAGAGACATGAAAATCATAATGGCGTATCTTTTTGAGCCCTCCTGAAACTAAACGCGCCAGACAATTGCCACAATTGCCATTAGCGCAACCATAAGGCAGGTTCAACCCGGCCCGCAGCCCGGCATCTAAAATCGACTCGCGGCCTTCGACAAAGAATTTCCGTCCACTTGGAAGGACCTTGACCTGTGGCGCCACCTTCACCCCTTCTTGCCAAATTTCCTTTGGCCTCAAAGAGGCGCATATATGAAGCGCTGTCAAGTCCGGCGTTGGTATGCAATATAAATGTAAAAAAGTTTAGGTGATTTGAAACAGCCGCAAATGGCTTCTTGTGTGTTCGTCGGGGGAAAGCTCGCTTCCGATTCACCAGAAGGATAGCCCTATGCCAAACCCAAAATGTACACACTTAAAATTTGAGAGAGCTCACCAGTCAGCCGTAGCAGTTTTTATCTTTGGTCAGTGCAGAGGGATAAAACATAGCGTATCCAGAAAGAATCACGCTTGCAATAACAATGCCTCAAAATCCTGTCTCTCTCACTTTGCACCATTTTTAATTATAACAATCATATCTTCTTTTTCCATCGCCAGGAACAGATCATGATATTGGGCTTTTTCTGCACCAATCGCCATAATGATCTCGACCGCCTCTGCCTGGCCAGCCAGCTTGCCAGCCAACTTACGCACAGAAAAACGCTTGTCTCCCTCTAGATAGGCCTTGGCCATCGCATAGGTGGTGGCCTTGAGAGCATCTCTAAATTTGGCACTTTCGATTCCAGCACCGGATTTGACAATCTGGATAATGCCCGTCTCACTGATAGCCTTGAAAAGTGATGCCAACTGTCTTTGAGAGACAGGATAGGAAATGCTGACACCAGCCAGCCCGACAAGCTTTTCTACCGCATTCAGGTTTGTGGAGAGAATATTGTATTTGATCGCTGTATCACTTGCAAAGGTAATACGAATATGACCGCCTTCGGGAACCTCAACCGACACTTTTTGCGTGGTGTATCTATCCACACCATCAACCTGAAAAGACTTATACTTCCAGGTGTTTTTCAGTCGAAGCAGCGAGTCTTTCAGGAAAAATAAGGGCAGACTGCCATCCATAATATTGGTTGGAATCTGCATGCGCTCCATAGGCATCTGATCTATAAGGTTTCCGCTGCCGTCATAGATCTCGACAGCTCCGAAAGCCTGAGTAAAATTATGAAGATCAAAACTGATGCGAGTGTTGCCATTATCCTGAACAGAGG
>WGBT01000086.1 GCA_015494185.1 Hyphomicrobiales bacterium
CTGAAACTCTATTGGAAGATCGACCTATACGGGCCTGATTATCAGCATGGTTCGGAAACCCGCCACGATCCGAGCGAGACCCGCCGTGTTCTGACCATTCTTTTCCCAAGCGAGTATTGAAATCGGCTCCCCGCGCAAGCGGGGCGCTGGTGGCGCAACCCGCGCAAGAAAGGTCTCCTCTCGGGCATGTGACCATGCCCTGCCGGATCAACGGGTGTTTTTATGCCCAAGGCAATCATTGAACTGCGCAAGAAGGAAGCAGTTGAGCTTGTTAAAAAGGGAGGTCTCTCCACCAAGATCGGCCTCACCTTTTTGAAACAACACGTCGCTGATTAAGCCCTCTCGCCTCACCCCGTCAGGGGTGGGGCATCCATAGCAAACCAATCACCACTAATCAAGGAATGTCCAAATGACCAAACAAACAAAGATCACCGCTAAATCTGCCCCCGCAATCGAGTATGTGCCATTGGCCAAATTCTATCTGTCCGACCTGAACCCGCGTCAGGAGGCCGACGAGGAAGGCATCAAGATGCTGGCAGACAGCCTTGTGGCCTGTGGCCTTATTCAGAACCTGTCCGGCCTGAAAGACAAAAAGGGCATGGTGGGTATTGTCGCCGGTGGCCGACGCCTGCGGGCCTTGCGCCTTGCCGTTGAGCAAGACCCGAGCCTTGACCCCGTGCCGGTGCGGCTTGCGCCGGATGCCGCCACAGCCGAGGCTTGGGCCAATGTCGAGAACAGCACCCGCGCCGATCTGCACCCCGCCGATGAAATCCGCGCCTTTGGCAAGATGTATGCCAAGACCAAGGATGCGGCCAGCATTGCCAAGGTATTTGGCACCACCGAGGCCCATGTTTACCGCCGCCTTGCACTGGCGGAACTGCCAAGCCCTATTCTGGATGCGCTGAAAGCGGGCGAGATCAATCTGACAATGGCAACCGCCTTTACCGTTTGCGATGATGTAAAGCATTCCCTTGAGGTGCTGGAAATGGTGCGGGGGGAAGCGATCTCTGCCCACCGCCTGAAATCCCTGCTCAAACCCGATGCCGTGGCCAGCACGGACCGCCGCGCGGTGTTTGTCGGCAAGGAGGCTTACATGGCAGCAGGTGGTAAGATCGGGGGCGATCTGTTCAGTGACGAGCAGAGTTTTGATGATCCGGCCATTCTTGCAGAGTGCTTTGAAACAGCCTTGAACGACGCCGCCCGCAAGCTGGTGGAGGCCGAGGGCTGGAAATGGGCCGAAGTTATCAATGACAGCTATATCGGTTACTGGACCATCGAGGAAATGAAGCTGGAGCGTGTCTATCCGGTTGAAGGTGTTCTGACCGAGGATCAGGCCGAGCGCTATGACGAATTGGCGGAACTGGCCAACGGTGATGCGCTGGATGATGCAGGGCAAGAAGAACTGGATGCGCTGCAAACCATCCTTGACGGGGAATACACCGCCGAGCAGAAAGCCCATGCCGGTCTGGTTGCCTATGTGGACAACAGCGGCAAGCTGTGCGTCGAGGCCGGTCTGATCCGGCGCGAGGACAAACAGGCAGCAATCGAGGCCGGTGTGCTTGAAGCCTCGCGCCACATCAAGGACGATACCCCGAAATCCCCCTACTCGCAAAAGCTGGCGAATGATCTGTTTTGCATTGCACGGGGCGCACGGCAGAACGCCAGCCTTGAGAACCCCGATCTTTTGCTGGACCTCTTGGCGTTCCAGCTATCGGGCGGCATGGGGTTTCGCACGGCCTTTGGTATTCGCACCGATGATGTGGCCAATATGCCCTCCACAGAAACCGGCTATCAGCTTGATGAACGGCTGACCGCACCGGCAAGCCGCCCCAAAGACCCTTGGGGGTCTGATCTGGCCCGTGCCTTCAAAGCATTCCAGAAGAAAGGCAAGAAGCACCGTGACGCAGAACTGACCCGCCACCTTGCGGCCCTGCTGACCGCCGAGGACGATAAGCTGGGCGCGTTGATCGACAAGACCACCGGCACCAGTATCCGGTCTGTCTGGACACCCACGGCGGAGAATTTCTTCAAGCGGGTTTCGGGAGCGCATCTTGAAGGCATCTATCAAAGCCTGCTCGATCTGGACCCGCAGGACGCCAAGGCCAAAGCCTTTGCCAAGCTGAAAAAGACCGACAAGGCCGCGCGTCTGGAAAAGCTGTTTTGCGACGAGGCGACACAGAAAACCCTTGGCGTAACAAAGGAACAAAAGGCGCACATTAACGCTTGGGTGCCGGAGTATTTCAGCTAAACTGATCAGCAAGGCGGGACTGCACCCCCCCTGCCCTGTTGGCCACCGTTGGAGCGGGCTTTTCTTCTCCCCGACATGCCCCCCACGGTGGCGCATACAACTAAAGAAAGGAATGACTATGTATCTGCACTGTTACCGATCCGGCGAGATTGTCCTGTCCCGCGCCCCCGATCTGGAAGGCGCAATCCAGCTTTGCGAAGGGCCAAAGGAAGATCTGATGCAACAGCTCAACGCCAAGGCCCGTCTGGCCTATGATGGCGAGACCTGGCTGGTGCCTGGTTTGCCAGAGGCCCAAAGCGACATCGAGGCAATGACGGCCCTTGAGGCGTTCAGCGCCCGCCTTTGTCAGACCGCTTGCGCATAGTGGTAAACTCAGCGAGGAGACCAGCCATGCCAGAGAACACCATCGCCGCCCACGGGCGCATCGAGGTTAGAGACGGCCAGCCGGTCATGTTGCCGGACGAGGCGATCCAGAGGGTTGTTTATGCCCTGACCAGTTTGGCCGTAACCCCTGTGATCGAGCATGTTCACGTTACCGCCGTTTATGATGCCGCAGGCAACCACCTGTGGCCCCCGAAACAACCGTAATCCTTTGTGGTGAAAGGTAGACTTGGCCCCCTTCGGGGGGCCGCTTTTTCCTCCCACAAAATAATTATGAATATTACGGCAATGCCGTATTTTTTATTGACAGCCATGCGGCAATGCCGTAGAAAGTAAACATGCAAACAGTCATTTCCACACCGGAGTTTTTGTCGCAAGCCAAGAAACTGAAGCTGTCTCAAGAGGAGATGGATTCTATAGTGGAAACATTGGCTGATAATCCGCTGGCAGGCGATATTATCAGTCAAACGGGAGGTGCGCGCAAACTGCGTCATGCAGGTCGTGGGGGTGGTAAAAGTGGTGGATACAGAACCATCCACTATTTCGGAGGGTTGGATGTGCCTGTTTTTATATTAACGATCTATGGCAAGGGTGACAAAGCAAACCTGACCAAAGCCGAACGGAACCAATTGGCAAAGATATTGCCGCAACTGGCAGATCACTACCGTGCCACAGTCAAGGCTATGGCTGCAAAGCGTGATCGCCGAAAGTGAGAAAGGAAACGACCATGAATGTTGCTGAAAGTCTGGTCAAAGGTGCAGAAGAGGCCCTCGCCATTGCGAAGGGTGAATTGGAACCTGCCGCAGTATATGTGCCGGAAACAGTTGATGTTGCCGCGATCCGCAAGAAACAGAACCTGTCGCAAGCTGCATTTGCAAGTCGGTTTGGATTGTCTGTCGGCACGGTTCGCGATTGGGAGCAGTCCCGCCGGTCTCCTGACCGTGCAGCACTTATCC
>WGBT01000087.1 GCA_015494185.1 Hyphomicrobiales bacterium
AGTACAAGGTGCCGTCAGTTCGAGGCAAATCAATTTCACGAGAGTGCGAAAAACAACCTCGCGCTGTGGCATTTGCAACACACAGAAAAACAGGGGGAAAGTCAACAACTGTAAACAGTTTATTTTCTTATATACTTAACAAACATCCTTATATACAAGGAATTTATGAAGATTTACTTTCTTTCCCTTTGCTCTCATCTTATATGCGCGTGACTCAAAGATTGAACGGCCAGAAATCACTGCCTTTCTTTTTGTAGCGCCTCTTATAGCGGCGTTTATAGGGGCGGTATTTGGGTGTTGTGCCATCAATGGCGATATGGGTTTTAGCTTTGCCATATTTGCGAACCAGGCGGAACAGGCGGCGCGCATTGGAGGGATGCAACCGGATGCAACCGTGTGAGGCCGGGCGGCCCAACTGCCGCACCGCGTAGGTGCCATGAATCGCATAACCGCGGTGGAAGAAGATCGAATAGGGCATGGGGGAGTTGTAATACTGTTTGGAATAATGCATCCGTGACATCCAAGTCGGCTTATAGTGGCCGTTGGGGGTCCGGTAACGGCCCCATCCTGACGAAATCTTCCAGCTATATTTGAGTTTACCATGTTCATAGACATGCATGCGTTGGGTCGACAGATTGACAGCTACGCGAACCGCTGGCGGCTGCTGTTGCTTGGCCTTGTGTTGAGGAAGAGCGGCATTTTGACGAGGTGTGGCGTTGGTGGCCGTTGTGACGACGCGCCCATTCAGCGGGGTGGCATCCGTAATTGAATCATTGCCGTTGGCGAGAACAGAATCTCGAAACAGAAGCAGCTGAAGCACAGCCATAAGTAAAATTGAGTAATACCTCATGTTAATCCTCCGTTTTTCTTAATTCTCATCGATTTTTATTATAAATATTTAGTAAATAAAATGTAACTGCCGTTGCATTCGATAGTTTTATTTTTGTCTTGCGGCTTCGGAAGGGGATGCAGGCGTTTGGAATTCATTAAGGTTACTATGCTTTCTTATGCGGCAGCCGCTTCCGTGGCAGCCGTTTTCCGATCATCGGATTGAGGTGCCTGCCGTTGCGGGAGCCTTTGTTGATGTCATGTGTCAGGAGTTCCCATCATGGTTAAAGCCAACCGCCCACCAAAGTTTCAGTTGGTGTCAAATCGCTTGCCGGCCTTGAGCTTTTCAGCTTTCAGCCTCACAACATTGATCATGATCAATTTTATCGCCCTGACGGCTCTGACCGCTCTGCCTGCTGTGGCGAAGGAAACCGGACTTGCAGGTGCGCTGCACAGTTTGCGCATGGAACGGGGAAAACTGTGTATGGCGTCGCATTTCCATCACGGTGTTGGTTCCGCCGCAACACCACGGCAGGCTTTCATCAAGGCGGCCGTCAATTGGCAGAATTTCACCAAAATGGAATATGGAGAAGACTGGGCACGGCTGCGCTTGGCTGCAGAAAAAACGCGCCGTTGCCGTGAAACGCTGCTTGGCTGGACCTGCTCCATCAAGGCGCGCCCTTGCCGCGTCAAATAAAATATCACGTCAAATAGAATTCAGACAATCAGACAAGATGAATGACCGCGTCCTTGTCAGGCTTCCATGGGGGGAGTCTGACAAGGCGCGCAATCAACATCAGGCCGCCCGGACGCCTGATCGATAAAACCCTTTGCCAGAAGCCCAAGACCGGTTAAGATCAGCTCAGCAGTAACTTTTGGCCACGAGGAAAGGGGTCATGGATCTTGCCGCGATTGAAGATGAAATTGCCTATTTCATGCGCGCCATGGAGAACCAGCCTGAGGATCCCCATGAGCTCTATTTGCAACTGCATGAAAAGTTGAACGAAATTCGTGCGTTCGGGATGCCGGTGCCGCAAGACCTGCTTGATCTCGAGGTTCGGTTGAAAAAATTGATCGAGCAGCAGCTTTCAGATCCTGAAGCTGGTCAAGACACTTGAAGATCTCCTGCTTCTTTCATCGAGCTTTGATTGCTTCAGGCGCAGGAATGGAGGATTGGGAGGAGCGCTCAGGCGCCGTTTCTTGCGGCCATTCAGAGGCAGGGAAGCTTTCATGTTGAAAGCTGGTTGCCAGAGGCTCGGTTATATCGTAGAACGATTCTAAACAATCAATCGATTTGGCCTATTCGTGACACTATATTTGTGACACTCATGAGTAAGACGCGTTTAACAGCGCAGGAGACAAGCTATGTTCATTCAAACCGAAGCCACTCCCAACCCTGCAACTTTGAAATTCATGCCAGGGCAGCCGGTGCTGCGTAAAGGCGTTCGGGATTATAAAGATCCAAGTCAAGCCAGCGATTCCAAATTGGCCCGCAGTTTGTTTGAAATCGAAGGAGTCACCGGCGTCTTTTTCGGTTCCGACTTTATTTCCGTGACCAAAGGCGAAGGCGACTGGCAGGTTTTGAAACCCGCAATACTTGGGGTCATCATGGAACATTATATGTCGGGAGAGCCGATTGTTGATGATGAAGATGCCCCGGCTGCTGCGGGAGAAGAATTTTACGATGAAAGCGATGCCGAAACCGTGGCAACAATCAAAGAGCTGATCGAGACCCGGGTGCGTCCCGCCGTGGCTCAGGATGGGGGCGATATCATCTTTCAGGGCTATAAAGATAAGATTGTCTATTTGCAAATGCGTGGCGCCTGTTCCGGTTGTCCAAGCTCAACGGCGACCTTGCGCAATGGTATTGAAAATCTGCTGAAACATTTCCTTCCTGAAATTCAGGAAGTCCGCCCCGTCTAAAGGCGGGTGCGCCTGTGGCGGGCAAGGGGCAAGGTTGGAAGCCGGAGCGAGGCAATAGGATATCCTTTTCCCCCTCCTCTCTCCAGGGCGAAAACACTGTTGTCCTGAACGACATTCAAGATTCAAGCGGTTTCAAGAGTTGATAAATCATGTCTGAACAAGCGATCTCTGAGCAGATTGATGCGCGCGCCTTCGATCAGCTTTTTTTCAAGGCACGCACGCATAATGCGTGGCTCGACCGGGATGTTCCTGACGAGCTGTTGCGGCAACTGGTCGATGTCATGAAATGGCCCCCCACTTCGGCCAACTGTTCCCCGGCGCGGATTTTGTTTTTGAAGTCGGAAGCTGCCAAAAAGCGGCTTGAGCCCTATTTGATGGAAGGCAACAAGGCCAAGACCATGTCAGCGCCAGTTTGCGCCATCATTGGCTATGACCTCAAATTTTATGAGAAATTGGATAAACTTTTTCCCCATGATCCGACTGCGCGCAGCTGGTTTGAGGGGGATCAGGAATTGATCGAAACCACGGCGTTTCGCAATGGCACCCTGCAAGGGGCGTATTTCATCATGGCAGCGCGGGCTTTGGGGCTTGATACGGGGCCGATGTCAGGCTTTGACAATGCGGGAGTCGATGCCGAGTTCTTCCCCGATGGCAATGTCAAATCCAATTTTCTTTGCAATCTCGGTTATGGTGATCCGGCCGGTCTCTATCCCCGTTCGCCACGGTTGGAATTCGATGAAATGGCCAAAATCTTATAGTCCCGCTTATGGCCATCCTTGCCTTTGATACCACCATGGCAGCTTGCTCAGCGGCGGTGAGCGAAAGAGGGCGTCTGCTGGCCAGCCGCTATGAGCTCATGCAAAAGGGCCATGCCGAACGGCTGCTGCCGATGATCGAAGCGGTGATGGCGGAGGCGGGGCTTGACTTCAGCGCCATTGATCAATTGCGGGTGACCCGGGGGCCGGGCACTTTCACTGGCATACGGGTGGGGATTGCCGCGGCGCGAGGACTGGCTTTGGCCTTGGGGCTTCCCATTGGCGCGCTCAACAGCCTTGCAGCGATTGCCCATCATTTCTGTCATCAGCAGCGCGGTGCCCTTGAGGATGGTCCCTTGACCGTTGTTACCGATGCCCGCCGCGGGGAGGTCTATCTTCAAGATTTCGTGATTCGTGAGGGAAAACCTGTTGCGCAATCAGAGCCACAGGCGTTATCCCCGGCAAAGGCCGTTTGGCGATATGAAGGCCGGGGGGCGCGGATGGTTGGGAATGGAGCGCCACTTTTGGCCGCTGCGGCAAGCCATGAAGGGGGGCTTGATCTGGGGGAAGAAGGAGAGCTGGAAATTTTGGCACAGGATGGGCTTCCCAATGCTGCCGCTTTCGTCACCCTGCCGGATTCTCAATTAGTGTTTTCATCCCAGCCGGTCGAACCGCTTTATTTACGCGCACCAGATGCCAAACCACAAACGGCAAAGCAGATCGTGCGCGCAAGCCAGCTCTTGGCGCCCTAAGCCTGTCATCGTTCAGATGATACCGGCCGGTCTTTATCATTGCCTGATTAGAGTACAATACGCCCCGCTTCTGACTGGCGGTGAACAGCCGGCGGGGGAACAACCCGGCGTCTGTAGGCCGGCCCCAGCCCGTGACTACGATAACCGTCGTTCACATAGACCCGCCCCAGCGTCGTGCTCATAAGCTGCTCAATCTACTAGATCGCCGGCAGCACCATGCGCAGAGTGTGCCCGTCATTTCGGGCCTGCCTGGGCAGAGCGCCTTGACATGCATCACCAAGCACCCCCTGCCAACGCCGCCACAGGGTGGCTACCGAAGACTTTTCCTTGCCACAGAATTTTGCCCCGCTCAGACGTCACACCAACATTTGTTTCCGTGTCAGACACAGCCAAACCAACATATGACTTCATCGCTGCTCTCTATTTTTACAGCTTTTTAGCGAAAAATTTCAGACAGACCACGATATCATCACCGATATGTACCGATATATGGCCGGAGAGCAGCACCCAGTTCTACATATTCTTATTCTACATATTCTTAGAAGACACCACGAATGTTGTAAGGTTGAACATGGACTTTTTGTAGAATTAAGGGCAGATTGGCACTTTGATCCGTGGAGGCTGCCCGAGAGGTTTTCGGGTACGCCCTCATTTCATTTAAGGAGAGGGCCCGTGCAATCCATACAAATCCAACTTAAGCACGTGCAACGTTTTATTCAGACCGCTTTTGCTGGTCTTGTTCTGTTCATCAGCATGCTCACAGGGAGCTTGGCGGCGAATACCGTTTTTTCACCGCAACAGATGATCGATTCCGTTGGGCTTGAGCCGCATCTGCGCCTGTTGCATCGCAGCTATTTGAAAACCGGGCTTGAGGGGGCTGAAAATGCCGGTCCCGCGTCGCAGCCCTTTTTTGACCGCTGGGCCGCAGCCACTCAGGAAATCTGGTCGCCCCAAGCAATGCGCGCCCGCATTGCCGCCAAGCTGGAAGGGCAATTCACGGCTGCAGAGCAGGCGGCTTTGGCCCGCTTCTACAACTCACCCCTTGGGCGTAAAATCACGCAACTGGAAACTGAGAAGAAAACCATGACCAGCCAGGTGCAATCCATGTTTGGGATGATGATGAACCCCGGTGAGATGATGAGCCGGGCGTCACAGGCCCCGGACCGGATCGCCCTTTGCCGCAATCTGGACCAAGCCATGAGTGAGCGGGATTTCGCCACTTTGGTGACCGCCTATCATAGTGTCGCGGATGATCTTATCGTCCTGTCCCAGGGGGTGGATATTGGGGCGGATGCGCTCAAATGGCGGGTGGCGCGCAAACTCGCAGAGGAAAAAGCAGCAAAAGCCCAGCGTCTTGGGCCAATGGATAATTTCCGTATCTTTCAGCAATACAGCGCCTTTCGCGATCTGCCAACGCCACAGCTGAAAGCCTATCTGACCTTTTTATCCACACCGGTTGGACAGAAATTCAACCGCACTATCACTGCGGCGGTGCAAGCCGCCCTGGATGACGCTGTGCTTGCCTTTCGTCAGCGGCTGCTCAGCTGAACAGGGGAGAGAGGGGAGCCATAGGATTTCAGCCCAGTCAAAAAGGCAAAGGCTCTTGATAACATTACTGCGTCTTTTTCACCGTGCCAAATGGGGCAATTCTGCTTAACGCGGAGACCTGTTTGTGGCCGAGGGCTGCGCGGATCAGTCTTTTGGCTTCCGGGGCGTCCCACTCGGCGGGGCCGATCAGGCGGCCAAGCTCGCGGCCTTCCCGGTCGATCAGTAAGGTTGTCGGCATACCGAAACCGGCGATTTTACGCGCCGCCCGCCCGCCGGTGGGATCGAGGTAAAGGGTTAGATTCTTGATGCCGATCTCATCAAAAAATTGCCGCGGTTTGGCAAATCCGCTACGGTCGATGCTGACCGCGAGAACCACGAACTGGCCGTCTTGGCCAAGCTCTTTGTGCACCCGGTCAAGGGAGGGCATTTCATGGCGGCAAGGAGCGCACCAGGTGGCCCAGATGTTGAGCAGTACGACCTTGCCTTTGAAGTCACGCAAGCTGGTTTCGGTTTGATCCTCACGGAGAAATTTGAACTCGGGCACAGCCATGGGCTGTTTGTGGATCACGAAATTTTCCAAGGTGCCGGTATTAAGCCCTTTCAATGCCAAACTGGTGTTGGCTCTATCCCCTGTGCGAGGACTTCCGCTTTCGCTTTTGGGACCGCTTACAGGGGGCTGGCCGATGGGGGCTGTGGGATCATTGTCCTTGAACAGAAAGGCGACACCTGCCAACAGGATCACGGCCACGAACCACCACATCAAAGTTGAAAAGCGCACCCCGAAGGATTTTTCAACGATCTGCACGAGATCGGGTTTGCCGTGATGATCTGGGTGGTTTGAATCTTTGTCACTCATCGTTTTTTCCACTTTAGGGTTTTTTGATTTTGTTGCCATTGCCCGCGTTCCGCGCAGATGCTAACCAAACATCACATGCTGGATATTCTGTTCCAAATCTTATAGCAACGAACACAGCCATGACCAAAAACAAGATGTGGGGCGGCCGTTTTGGCGGTGCGCCTGCGGAAATCATGGAGGAAATCAACGCCTCCATCGCCTATGATCAGCGGCTTTTCGCCCAGGATATTGCCGGGTCACGGGCGCATTGCCAGATGCTTGCGGCAACCGGCATTCTCTCAGATGACGATGCGCAGACCATTTTGCAAGGTCTTGACCAGATCGAGCAAGAGATTGAGCGTGGCAAATTCAAATTCTCACGCGAACTTGAAGATATTCATATGAATATCGAACATCGTCTGCATGAGCTGATCGGCCCGGCTGCCGGGCGGCTGCATACCGCGCGCTCACGTAATGATCAGGTGGCCACGGATTTCAAGCTTTATGTGCGCGAGGCCATCGATCAGATCGTTGCCCAGCTCGATGAACTGCTGGCGGCGCTGGTTGAGAAGGCGGAAGCCCATGCCGATGCGATCATGCCGGGCTTTACCCATCTGCAAACCGCTCAGCCGGTGACCTTTGGGCACCATTGTCTGGCCTATGTGGAGATGTTTGCCCGCGACAAAAGCCGTTTTCTCGATGCCCGTGCAAGGCTCAATGAGAGCCCGCTGGGAGCGGCGGCCTTGGCGGGCACTTCGTTTCCCATCGATCGGGAGATGACGGCGCGGGCACTTGGCTTTGACCGGCCGACACGCAATTCGCTGGATTCGGTGTCGGACCGTGATTTTGCCCTGGAAACCATGGCGGCAGCGGCGATCAGTGCGGTGCATCTGTCGCGGCTGGCCGAGGAGATCGTGATCTGGAGCTCGAAAGGGTTTGAATTTGTGGCGTTGAGCGACAGTTTTACGACCGGTTCTTCGATCATGCCGCAAAAGCGCAACCCCGATGCCGCCGAGCTCATCCGCGCCAAGGCGGGCCGGATCATCGGCGGGCTGAACACGTTGCTGATCGTCATGAAAGGGCTGCCGCTGGCCTACTCCAAGGATATGCAGGAGGACAAGGAAGCGGTTTTCGATGTGCTGGACAATTTTTCTCTGGCGCTCGTGGCCATGACCGGAATGATCGGCGACATGGTGCCGCGGCGGGAACAGATGCGGGCTCATGCCGGGGCGGGGTTTTCCACGGCCACCGATCTGGCCGACTGGCTGGTGCGGGTTTTGGGGCTGCCATTTCGCGAGGCGCACCATGTGACTGGGGAAATCGTGGCCATGGCCGAGCAGGCCGGCCGGGAACTTTCCGAATTGTCACTTGAGCAGATGCAGAAGGTGGAGCCGCGCATCACGGAGGATGTTTTTTCGGTGCTCAGTGTCGAGAATTCGGTGGCCAGCCGCACCAGTTTCGGCGGCACCGCACCGGAGAATGTGCGGAAAATGGCACAGCACTGGCGCAAAAAGCTGGCACAGTCCTAAAAATCGCTTGGATTACAGAAAAAAGCCGGGCTAAAAAGAAACAAGGTGGGCCCGTAAGGGCGCTGTAACTGTGTCTGTTATTATGTGGGGTGTTCTGGCCTAAGGGCTATGGGCTGTTTCCAGCCAGGGCGCGAAGGATGACAAGATGAAGGGTAAGATTGCCGGCATTATTGTCTTGATGGGGATGGCCGGGCTGTTGCTTTCGGCCTGCGGCGTCAAAGGCCCGCTTGAAGCGCCGCCAGGCGAACAGGGGGAAACCGGGCAGGTGCCGCCACCGCCAGGCCGTGTGTTCAATTGAGGCGTTGCAAGACAGCGTCTGGGCTGCTACGGCATGGCCGTAGTATTTCTGGCGATGCAGCATTTCACCCCATGGCTTATTTCTCATGATTTCTGATGCATCATTTCAACTATGTCGACGGCGTCATGCACGCCGAAGGGGTTAATTTGAAGACGCTGGCGGCCACCGTCGGCACCCCCTTTTATTGCTATTCCAACGCCACGCTCACCCGGCATTACCGTGTCTTTGCCGATGCCTTTGCCGGTCAGGATGTTCTGATCTGCTATGCCATGAAGGCCAACTCCAATCTGGCTGTGGTCAAGACGCTGGGGGATTTGGGGGCGGGGGCCGATGTGGTCTCTGAAGGCGAATTGCTGCGCGCGCAAGCCGCAGGCATTCCTGCCGATCGGGTGATGTTTTCCGGTGTTGGCAAGACCCGCCGCGAGATGCAGCTGGCGCTTGAGATGGGGATTTTGTGTTTCAATGTCGAGTCGGAACCGGAATTGGAAGCGTTGAGTTCGGTTGCCACTGAAATGGGCAAGACCGCACCGGTTTCCATTCGCGTCAACCCGGATGTCGATGCCAAAACCCATCAGAAGATCACGACCGGGCGGAAACAGGACAAATTCGGGGTGCCTCTGGCCCAGGCGCCGGCCCTTTATGCCAAGGCGGCAGCCCTGCCCGGTCTGAACGTGACCGGTATTGACATGCATATTGGTTCGCAGATCACCAAGCTGCAGCCCTTTGAAGCGGCTTTTACGGTGCTGCGCAACCTGGTGAGGGAGCTGCGTGCCGCCGGACACCGGATTGATCATGTCGATCTTGGCGGGGGCTTGGGCATTCCCTATCATGATGGCAATGAGCCGCCGCCGCATCCCCGAGACTATGCCCGTGCCATTCAGGCGGTGCTTGGGGATTTGGATGTCAAACTGGTGTTCGAGCCGGGCCGGATGATCGCTGGCAATGCCGGCATCTTGGTGACCCGTGTCATTTATATGAAGCCGGTCGAGGGCAAACGCTTTGCCATTGTCGATGCCGGGATGAACGATCTGATCCGGCCGACGCTTTATGAGGCGTTTCATGATATCCGCCCCGTGCAGGAAGCGCCCCCGCAAGCCCCGCTTGAGCTTACCGATGTGGTGGGGCCGGTCTGTGAAACCGGTGATTATCTGGGCCTTGACCGGCAATTACCCCAGTTGTTGCAGCCTGGCGATCTGCTGGCGGTGATGACCGCAGGCGCCTATGGGGCGGTGCAGGCGGGCACCTATAACAGCCGGCTTCTGATCCCTGAAGTGTTGGTGAACGGCGATCAATTTGCC
Source organism: Hyphomicrobiales bacterium (assembly GCA_015494185.1). GTDB lineage: Bacteria > Pseudomonadota > Alphaproteobacteria > Rhizobiales > S144-35 > S144-35. The sequence continues at coordinate 9,767 of WGBT01000087.1, forward strand.
ATCATCCGCCCCCGGCCCAGCTATGCCGAGCTTTTGGGTGCTGATCAGTTGGCGCCTTGGCAGAGCGTGGAGGAGCGGCAACCAATGCCAAACCGTTTATGACTGCAAATAGAGTTTCAAATTGAAGAGACGAAACTGGGCCAAGAAAGCAAGAAAGATTGAGCCAAGTGCAAGTGTCATGAGTTCAGGCAAAAGATATATGAGGCACCCCCCTGCCGAGCCCGATTGGCTTCCCAAGCCATCCTTCTGGTGAAAAGGAAGCGAGCTTTCCCCTCAACCATACAACAAGCCATTTGCAGGTGGCTCAAATCATCTGAACTATTATACCAACGGCCCCTGATCTTTCTTTGTATACCGTTCAATTTACACAGAACATTCAAAGAGATACGGAAAACATGGAAAAGTCAATGATAAATACCGCCGGTATTACCACAAGCAAAACGAACATGGCTGTCGCCTAAATTTC
>WGBT01000088.1 GCA_015494185.1 Hyphomicrobiales bacterium
CAAGGGGGCAGAAGGGGGAGCAAGAGGTTTTGCGGCTCTTGTGTTGTGAGGGGGGGATGAGGCAAGCCGATGCCAAAACAGGCAAACAACATGCGTGACAGGTTGAAACAGATCATTCGCGAAAAATCATTTTCATCAGGCCGCTCGGTCACTCTGGCGTCAGGCCGCCAGTCCAATTTCTATTTCAATATGAAACCGACCATGCTGGATCCTGAAGGATCGGCTCTGATTGCAGAACTGATGCTGGCGGAATTGGCTGATGAGCAAATCGATCTGGCGGGGGGCTTGGAAATGGGAGCGGTGCCGTTGGCGGCTTCACTGGCCACACTCTCGCACCAAAAAGGTCGCCCGGTGCGGGCCTTTTTCATGCGGAAACAGGCCAAGGAGCACGGCACCAAGGCGCTTATCGAAGGGCTGCTTGCCCATGAGAGCTTGCAAGGGAAACGGCTGGCGATTTTGGAGGATGTGACGACTACGGGAGGCTCTGCCCTTAAAACCATCGATGCGGTCTTGGCGGAAGGGGCGTCAATTGGCAAAGTGATCACCGTGGTTGACCGTGAGGAAGGAGCTGCCCAAGCCTTTCAAGACCGCGGGCTGCCTTTTGTGCCCTTGCTGCGGGCTTCAGATTTCATGTCAGATTAGCTTTTTCCGTTGTATTTGTTCCCATGATCCATAGCGTTTTTTGACCCATGGCCCTTTCAAGAAAAACCTCTTAATATTTCTTAACATTAAAGGCGCATTAACGATTATCTGGCTATGTTTTGGGGGATGCTATTCACGGAGATCAGATGAATGCGACGAGGTTTCTTGCGCCTTGCAATCTTGCTGCTTGGTTTTGGGGCATTGCTGGCCGTAAGCGCCCCTTTTGCTGCCAAGCCAACCTCTGAGGCTCGCCAATCGGCCAAGCCATCACTTTTAGCAGACAAACGCCAGATCACTGGGGCGCAACCAGGGCCAGTAGAAACGGGGGAGAGGGGCACGCCCCAAGCCGGACAGACCGCACAGCGGCGGTGGGCTTTGCTTGATTTTCATGCCATGCGCAACCTCGATTTATGGGTTTCGGAAGATGCAACACGCCTGCGGTTGGGCTTCACGATCGATGGTAATGCGCCCCGCGAACAGGTTATCGATTGGCAATTGCGTCTTTGGGGGGCGCGCGGGGATGCCAATCTGACTTCACCACTCCATGCCTCAGATACGACCAGTTTACCCATTCGAGGCTGGTATCAAAGCCATCATCCAACCTTGGCGCTGCACCGTTTACGCATTGCAAGCGGGGATCGGGTGCGTGCTCTGGCGATTGCGCCCCAGGGCGATAGATTTGCCCTTGGAACCGATCGGGGGTTGTACTATTTCGCTGCGAATAGGGGCCCGGTTTTACCCAAGCCGGCCAGGCTTTGGCAGCGTTTTGACAGCGCAGCCGTGCAAGCTGTTAATTTTGCCCAAGCCGGTAAAATTTTGATTGCGGTTTATCAAGATGGCCGTATTCGCTGGCATCGGGCTGAAGATGGCCGAGTTCTGCTTACCTTGCGTTTGCTGCTTGATCGAAACCAGACAAGGCCACATTGGATTTTAATGACACCAGAGGGTTATTTCGCCACCTCTTCTGGCGCACGCCGATTGATCCATTGGCATCTGCAGCAGCATGTGAAAAAGGCGTCGGATTTCGTTGCCAGTGAGCGTTTGCGCAAGCTCTATCATCGCCCGGATATCGTGGCGGCAACCTTGCGCTGGCATTCCAGTGAAATGGCGATTGCCCGTCTTGAATTTGGCCGATCCAGACTTGCAGCCCGTTATCATGAGCCATTTGGCGGGATGCCCACCTTGGTGAGCGTGAGCGCGCCTTAGCTGCCGTCCTTCAACGTTCACTGAGAGAAGCCCGCTGCTTGCCTCCCTTTGGTGCAAGTTGTTGCTTGTGGCGCACAGGAAGTCACACAATTGCCCCGCAATGGCGGCATCGTGTAGACAAGACCAGCAACAGCGGGTAATGAGATCACATGATCGGGCTTTTTGATTCAGGCCATGGGGGCCTTTCGATTTACGCAGAATTGAGGCAAAGCTTTCCAGATCTTGATTTCATCTATCTGGGGGATCATGGTAATGCGCCTTATGGTGACCGTCCGTCAGCCGAGATTTTGCAGCTGACGCAAAGAGGAGTTGAACAGCTGTTCAGGCAGGGGTGCCGGCTTGTGATCCTGGCCTGCAACACAGCCACCGCCGTTGCCTTGCGTGAGCTGCAAACCAATTGGCTGCCCCATTCGCAATGGCCGGGGCGCAATGTGCTTGGCATTATCGCGCCAACTGTTGAAGTGGCAACCCAAACCCCATTTGCGGTGACCACGCCTCAATATCCACAAAAGAACAATCGCGATGTGATCGCTGTGTTTGGCACCAGCCGGACCATTGCCAGTCAGGTTTTTGATATTGAAATTCGCAAACGCTGCCCCAAAGTGCAAGTCGTCTCCCAGGCGTGCCCGGAACTGGCGGGGGCGATTGAAGCCGGGGCGGAGAGGAAGGAGTTGGCGCGGTTGATCGGCGGTTATATTTCTTCCCTGCTGGACAAAACCGGAGGCGTTGCCCCTGACAAGGCGATTTTGGGCTGTACCCATTATGCGCTGGTGACAGATATTTTTCGCGTGTTTTTACCAAGCCGCACGCGGGTGCTCCACCAGCCGATTGCAGTGGCCAGCAGTTTGGAAAATTATCTGGAGCGGCATCAGGAATATTTCGGCGCGGTTCGTGCTGAAGCTTCAGGGCTGACCCGGTTGATCACAACCGGTGATTTGTCACAGGTCAATCGCTCGGCCCAACATTTTTTGAATGGTTTTCCCGCCTTTGAGCCTGTCAGTTCACTGGTGTGAAAGATGTGGGATTGATACGGCAATTTCACCAGACAGAACACGCTTTCCCTATATGCTATGCTTCTGCCCAAACCCGTCCTTGCATTCCATGGTGAGCGTTTTTGCCTTTTCAGCTGGTTTGTCAAGGGCCGCTGCAAGCGGCCGCGAAGCGGTTTCAACCCTTGACAAACCAGCTGAAAAGGCCAGTGTCGAACCATGGAATGCAAGGGCGGATTTGCCCCGGTCTTGGGGTGTGCTGCTTTCTGGGGCGGGGGCGATCGTGCATCAGCGCTGGATCAGTGTGAAATGTGAGGCTTTGGCTGCTGGGGATGATCTGTCATTGGGCTATCAATAGGAATCGATGGGCTATCAAATACCGCGGCGATTGCCAAAGGCGTGAATATGCAACCGGTCGCTCAAGATCAGCCCCCGCGCCTGGCAGATCGGCCGTAACTGATCGAGGCGCGCTTGCAACAGTTTGGAGTCCGTTCCTTCCGGCATCACCAGAAGACGTTTACGGTCGAGCCCAAGACGCGCGGCAAGTGCTTCGATTGCGGTGATATCTGCCCCGTTGCGGGCGACAAATTTGAACCAGGCATTTTTGAAAGTGTTGAATGCGCGTAATACCGAGGGCTTGAGGGCCTTGCTGGCGGGCATGCCGGAATGAGCCAATTTGGGTGAGACGTTGAACTGATCGACCAACGGCCATAAGGTGGAACCGGGGTCAATCGTGCCATTGGTTTCGATTTCAACAAATGCATCGGGCCGGGCGGCGCGCAGTTTGCGGATCAAATCGGCAACAGCGAGGCGCTGCAACAATGGCTCGCCGCCGGTGATGACAAAGCCCGGCGCCGAATAGGCCAGCGCCTTGCGGGCCACCTCATCGGTGGTGGTTTTGATCACCTCTTTGCGGCGGGAGAATTTATGAGGCGCGCCAGGCCGGTCACGCTCATGGCGGAATGGGGTTCCCTGCCAGTTCCAGGTATAGGCGGTATCACACCATGAACAGGCCAGGTTGCAGCCCGACAAGCGTAAGAAAATCCGCCTTTCGCCTGCGGTTATCCCTTCGCCCTGAATGGAGCAGAAAATTTCCGGCTCGCCCGGTTCTTCGCCGGCCGCCATGTGAATAACAGTACTCATTGAAAACTTACGCTCTTTACGCCACCTCTATCTATATAAGATTAAAGAGCCGTTTCGATGAAACCATGATTGGAAAGAGACATTATACCACCGGCCCCTGACCTTTCTTCGTATACCGTTCAATTAACGCAAAAAGTTCAAAGGGATACGAGAAACGTCAGCAGTCAATGAAAAATACTGCCGGTATTATATATAGGCGACACGCAGCAGGACAAACCAATTGCGGTTTATGAGCTCCAAGACGGAAGGGCGTTTGGCGTGACCACCAATGACAACACGGCAAATTTGCAGCAGCAGGAAGCCATTATTGACTTTCTTGCCCGCCCCGCCAGCTATGATCCGCCCCCGGAAAAGGTAGACGTCATCAAGACCCATGCCGCGATTGTGTTTCTGGCAGGGGATCAGGTGTTCAAGATCAAGCGGGCGGTGCGCTATTCTTATCTGGATTTTTCGACACTGGAAAAACGCCATCGCGCCTGTCTGCGGGAAATCGAGCTGAACGCTCCCCATGCGCCGCAGATTTATCAGGGTGTCGTTGCCATCACCCGGCAACCATCTGGCCGGTTGAGTTTCGCCAACACCGGTGAGATCGTCGAATGGGCGGTAAAGATGCGCCGTTTCAAGGGGCGTGACCGGCTCGACCGGATCATTGCGGAAAATCGTGCGCCGCCCAATCTTTCCGAACAGCTGAGCCAGGCCGTCTGGGATTGGCATGTCAAGGCAGCGCGATGGAACGCCCAAAACGCCCCCATGCCCCCAAGGCAAGGGGCGGCCGGGCGGCTCGAGGCGGTCGTTGATGATCTTTTCCAGCGCCTGCAAGAGGCGGCCCCCTCTTTCGGTCAGGCTGCGGTTGCGGCTTATCAAGACCATCTTAGAAACAGCCTGCATAGGATTGCCCGTTGTTTGAAGCTGCGCGGCATGGCTGGTTATGTACGCCGTTGCCATGGGGATTTGCATTTGCAGAACATCGTCATGCTCGAAGGCCGGCCCGTGGTGTTCGATGCCTTGGAATTTGATGAGGAACTGGCAACGATTGATGTGCTTTATGATTTGGCGTTCCTGCTGATGGATCTCGATTTTCACGGGCGCGGTGATCTCGCCAATGCAATCATCAACCACTATTTCTTGAAGGATCTGCGATTTTTGGCTCAAATAGGGATGGCGCTGTTGCCTCTTTTCATTTCACTGCGCGCCGTCATTCGCGCCTTGGTGAACCATGACCGGCAAAAACTCGCTAAACTCCACGAGATTCCGCAAATAGAAAGGGAAAGCTTGGCTTACTGGCATTATGCCAGGCGGGTGATCAAGCCTGTTGTGCCCCGGTTGATTGCCATTGGCGGCGTGTCGGGCAGTGGCAAGTCGACCCTTGCCCGGGCGCTGGCGCCGCAAATTGGCGCGCCACCTGGGGCGATTGTGTTGCGTTCTGATCAGATT
>WGBT01000089.1 GCA_015494185.1 Hyphomicrobiales bacterium
ACGGCATCGTAGTGACCAAACTGCATAGTGAAGTTAGCACGGCCCGAAGACATGGACCGCAGCGTATTGATATAGCCAAACATGTTGGCCAGCGGAACATTCGCATCAATCGCGATAGCGTTGCCCCGTGCTTCCTGCCCACGCACCATACCGCGGCGCGAAGTCAGATCACCGATGATACCACCGGTATACTCTTCAGGTGTAATCACTTCCACCTTCATAATAGGCTCAAGCAGCTTGGCGCCGGCCTTCTTGAGGCCCTCGCGCATACCGGCCCGCGCCGCAATTTCAAAGGCCAGAACGCTGGAGTCCACATCGTGGTAAGCGCCGTCGATCAGGGCCACCTTGAAGTCGATCACGGGGAAGCCCGCCAAGGGGCCGCTATCCATAACGCTTTGGATGCCTTTTTCAACGCCCGGAATGTATTCCTTAGGCACGTTACCACCGACAATTTTGGACTCGAAGGAATACCCTTCGCCCGGCTCTGTTGGCATGATAACCATTTTAACCCGCGCAAATTGGCCAGACCCACCGGATTGCTTCTTGTGGGTATAGTCAACCTCGGCTTCGTGGCTGATGGTCTCACGGTAGGCCACTTGCGGCTCACCAATGTTCGCTTCAACCTTGAACTCGCGCTTCAGACGGTCAACCAAGATGTCGAGGTGCAATTCGCCCATGCCCTTCATGATGGTCTGGCCGCTTTCTTGGTCAGTTTCCACGCGGAAGGACGGGTCCTCTGCTGCCAAACGGGCAAGGCCGGTTGACATCTTCTCTTGGTCGGCTTTGGTCTTTGGCTCCACAGCAATCTCGATCACAGGATCGGGGAAGGTCATGGTTTCCAGCACAACCTGATCATTGGCGGCACAAAGCGTGTCACCTGTGGTGGTTTGCTTCAGGCCCGCCAGCGCGATGATGTCGCCCGCAAAGGCTTCTTCAATCGGCACCTGCTCGGAAGAGTGCATCATCATCATCCGGCCAATGCGCTCTTTGCGGCCCTTGGTCGAGTTCACAATCGCATCACCCTTGGCAATGGTGCCGGAATAGATGCGGGTGAAGGTCAATGTGCCCACAAACGGGTCGTTCATGATTTTGAACGCCAAGGCCGAGAACGGCATATCATCATCCGCACGGCGCGGGATGTTACGGGTTTCAGTCTCGTCGCCTGGAGCAAAGCCCATGTAATCCACCACGTCAAGCGGGCTTGGCAGGAAGTCGATCACGGCGTTGAGCAACTGCTGAACACCTTTGTTCTTGAAGGCAGAGCCAGCAAGGATCGGCACAAAGGTCATCTCCATCGTGCCCTTGCGGATGAGGCGGATCAAAGTCTCTTCGTCAGGCTCGTTGCCTTCCAAGTAAGCTTCCATCACCTCGTCATCAAGCTCAACGGCCATCTCGATCATCTCGGCGCGCATCTCTTCGGCTTTGTCTTTCAGGCTATCGCGAATCTCGCGTAGCTCCCAAGTCGCCCCGAGGTCTTCGCCAAGGTAAACCCATTCCTTCATGGTGATCAGGTCGATCGAGCCTTCCAGCTCGGTCTCCGAGCCAATCGGAAGCTGGATCGGCAACGGGTTGCCGCCCACGCGGGTTTTGATCATTTCAACGCAGTTAAAGAAGTCCGCGCCGATCTTGTCCATCTTGTTGACGAACACAATGCGAGGCACCTTATAGCGGTCAGCCTGGCGCCAAACGGTTTCTGTCTGCGGCTCCACACCGGCATTGGCGTCTAAAAGCGCAACCGCGCCGTCCAGCACAGCCAGGGACCGCTCAACTTCAATGGTGAAGTCCACGTGGCCCGGGGTGTCGATGATGTTCATCCGGTGCTTGTCAGAGAGGGCTGTTTTGCCATCTTCTGTGCGCTCCCAGAAAGTGGTGGTCGCAGCCGAGGTAATGGTGATACCGCGCTCTTGCTCCTGCTCCATCCAGTCCATGGTGGCGGCGCCATCATGCACCTCGCCAATGTTGTGGGATTTGCCGGTGTAATACAAGATACGCTCGGTGCAGGTGGTTTTACCCGCATCAATGTGCGCCATGATGCCGAAGTTACGGTAGCGTTCTAGGGGATACTCGCGAGCCATTTTATGTAGTCCTACCAGCGATAATGGGAGAACGCTTTGTTAGCGTCTGCCATTTTGTGGGTGTCTTCGCGTTTTTTCACGGCAGAGCCGCGTGTATTAACCGCATCGAGAAGCTCACCGGCAAGGCGCTCTTCCATTGTGTTTTCATTGCGTGCGCGTGAAGCGTTGATCAGCCAACGAATGGCCAGTGCTTCCTGGCGAATCGGGCGAACCTCAACAGGCACCTGATAGGTGGCACCCCCAACACGACGGGACCGAACCTCGACGCTTGGCTTGATGTTGTCCAAAGCCTCGTGGAAGGCCTCGATCGGCTCCCGCTTCAGCTTTTCCTCAACCCGTGTCAGCGCACCGTAAACGATACGCTCGGCGACGGATTTTTTGCCGTCCAGCATCAGGTTGTTCATAAATTTCGTCAAAATCTTGTCGCCATACTTGGCGTCTGGCAGGATTTCACGTTTCTCGGCACTATGGCGACGGGACATATCTTAGTCTCCTATTTAGGACGCTTGGCGCCATATTTCGAACGACGCTGACGGCGGTCTTTAACGCCTTGCGTATCCAAAACACCGCGAAGGATGTGGTAACGAACGCCGGGAAGGTCTTTTACACGACCCCCGCGGATCAACACAACCGAGTGCTCTTGCAGGTTGTGGCTCTCGCCGGGGATGTAGGAAATAACCTCGAAACCGTTGGTCAGGCGCACTTTGGCAACCTTACGCATAGCCGAGTTCGGCTTTTTCGGTGTCGTGGTATATACACGTGTACACACGCCGCGCTTTTGCGGGCATGCCTGAAGGTGCATCGACTTTTGACGCTTTACTTTCGGCTTCCGCGGTTTGCGGATAAGCTGTTGGATCGTTGGCATACAGTTAAACCCCGTTCAACCCGTTTCAATACTTACAGCACCTTGCACCGAATGCACAAAATGCCAAATACCGCCCGCGGACAATGGTTGCCGTCCGGCGCGGTGGAATTCCAGAGGAGCGAAGTTTGACCTTGGCTCATGATTGCCTAATTGTGGCTTGTATCGGAATCAGCAAACTTACCTCTCCCGAGCGGGCGGAAAGTAGGAATGTTAGGGGCATATGTCAACAGGCAATTTTTGAAACAGAATCTGCGGGTCGATGAGAGCCGTATAGGGCGTAAATCCTATGGTTTCCAGTGCGATTCCGTCAATGGGCCGTCCCGCAGCATAGTCCCGCCCAGCCGCTTCCAACGCCACGCCCATACAAGGGGAGAATCACATACCCCACAAACCACGGACGTCACGGCCGCGCCGACTCCGCCCCATTATTTCTCCCCTCACCACAACACATATTTTAGCCCCCCTGTAGACATGTCATATTTGGCATGTCTACAGGGGGGCTAAAACAGCGCCTGACAGGGGCAACACGCCGTAGAGCGCGCGGCCTCCGCGCATCTGTGATATTAAATAAACCCCTTAAGGCTTCGCAAAAAGCCTCGCACAGCCTTGGGCACAT
>WGBT01000090.1 GCA_015494185.1 Hyphomicrobiales bacterium
GCCGTGAGGAATTGCCTTCGCCTGTGGGCGGGACGATCTCTTCGGGGGTGTTGGGGCTCAAAGCGGTCCGCAAACCCTATATTTCCGCGGTCAAATCCGGCAGTGCGGCTGCCCGCGCCGGGGTGATGAAAGGGGATCTGATTGTCGCCATAGATGGTAAACCCATCCCCAGTTTTGAAGCCTTGGTGGCGGCTCTCAAGGATGCTGCAGGCAAACGTCTGCAATTTAAAATCCTTCGTGAGGGACGGGAAATCGTTTTGCCTGTTGTCCCTGATGCCAAGGAAGTGCGCGGCAAAGATGGTTCGCTCATCCGCCGCGGGGTGATCGGGGTGCAAATCAGCGCGCCGCCGGAAGATTTCATTCGCAAACGCTATGGCCCCTTGGCGGCGATGTGGAAGGGGATGCAGGATACCTATAAGCTTTTGAAAACCACTCTTGTTCACCTGCAGAAGATTATCGTTGGCAAAGAATCCGCCAAACAGCTTGGCGGGCCGATCACGATCGTTCAGATGTCGTCGCAGGTGGCGTCCATTGGGCTTGATCAGTTGATTTGGTGGACGGCAGTGATTTCAGCAAGTATCGGCTTGATCAATCTGTTCCCGATTCCGATGTTGGATGGGGGGCATCTGATGTTTTACGCCTATGAAGCCATCCGTGGACGGCCGATGAGTGAGCGGGCGCAGGCCATCGGCTTTGCGATTGGCGCGGCCATGATTTTCACTCTGATGATCTTCGTTATCTTCAACGATCTGGTGAGATTGAAGCTTCAGCTGCTCGGGTGATGTTGTAAGTTATTGAAATAATGAGAACATTTGGGGGAGTTGCATTTTGGCCACCGCGGCGAAAAAAATACGGATGAAGGGGCGATGGGCTTCCCAAGCCCGGTTCTGCAAGATATAAATGAGATAGAACAGGGGCCGATTTTTCGAGGGACGACAAGGGATAAATCGAAGCCGGCGGGGGGCGAGGGAGAAGAGAGGGAAAAGATGGGAAACGGCGGCCTAAGAGAAACAGCAATTTGCAGCACCTTCCAAAACTGTTCTTTGTGGAGGAAACTTCCAAGTGAGAGGGGTGCGTTTTAAGCTGGATAAGCTGGAACTGTCGTTTCTTCCTGATGGGCTTTGAAATGAGGGAATTTCAGAGACGAGGTTTGAGGGGGTGAACCAAGTGCCGGAATCAGTATTCTTTCATCGGAAGAAGGGAGATACAGGAGGCAACGATGTTGCTTGCGTGGTGGTGCGTGACAACAGCTTGTTTTTGTTGAAAACCTTAGGGAGGCACTTGGCGAAAGTTCTTGGTTGGTGCGTAAGGGGAATGGGGGCGCAGACCTTTATGTTTTGCAAGTTGAAAATTTTTCGTAATAATATTGCCACGGTTTTGCTTGTGCTCATGGCGCAGCCGGTGATCCTGCTTGGGCTTTTGGGGGGCGGCGCCATTGGGGTCGCTGAGGCGGCAACCATTCGGTCTATTCAAGTGCAAGGGAATCAACGGATTGAGCCGGAAACGGTGCGTTCTTATCTGCAGTTTTCGGTTGGGGACCGTTACGATGCCGGAAGTGTGGATGCTTCAATCAAGGCGCTTTATAGTACGGGGTTGTTTTCCGATGTCCGTATCTGGCGATCCGGGGGGACGGTGATCGTCAAAGTTGCTGAAAATCCAATCATTAACCTGGTCGCCTTTGAGGGGAATTCCGAGGTTGATGATGCAACCTTGAAAAGTGAGGTGCAGCTCAAGCCGCGTTCGATTTATACCCGAGCAAGGGTGCAAGCTGATGTGCAACGGATTTTGGACGTCTATGCGCGAACGGGGCGGTTTGCGGCGCGGGTTGAGCCGAAAATCATTCGGATTTCCCATAATCGGGTGAATCTGGTCTTTGAAATTGATGAGGGGCCAAGTACGAAGGTGAAGGCCATCAATTTCATTGGGAACTATGCCTTCACGGATGCTGATTTGCGTGAAGTGATCACCACCTCAGAATATTGGTGGTTCAATTTCCTCGCAACCACAGATGTTTACGATCCTGACAGACTCAATCTTGATCGTGAGTTACTCCGGCAATTTTATCTCAAAAGCGGCTATGCCGACGTTCGTATTATCTCGGCTGTGGCCGATCTTGATCCCAGTGGCGATGGTTTTTACATCACCTTCACGATTGATGAGGGGGAGCCCTACAACTATGGTACAATCGACATTTCGGCTTCAATTCCCAATATCGATACGAATGCGCTATGGGGTGATGTGTTAACCAAGACGGGCGATGTCTATAATGCAGCGGATATTGATAAAACCGTTGAGAATTTGACCCTACGTGTGACGGAACAGGGGTATGCCTTTGCGCGGGTTCGTCCCCGTGTGTTTCGGGATCAGCTATCGCGTACGATTGGGATTACCTATCACATTGAACAGGGACCACGCGTTTATATTGAACGTATTGAAATCTATGGTAATACCCGCACCAAAGACCATGTCATTCGGCGTGAGTTCCGGCTTGCGGAAGGCGATGCCTATAACAAGCTGATGGTGGGGCAGGCGCGCCGGCGCTTGATGGCCCTTGGGTTCTTCAAATCGGTGAAGATACGTACTCATCCCGGCTCGGCGCCTGATCGTGTTGTGCTATCGGTGAATGTGACCGAGCAGTCAACGGGGGAGATGGCCTTTTCAGCGGGGTATTCGTCAGCAGAGGGGGTGATTGGCGAGATCAGTGTGACCGAGCGCAATCTGCTTGGGAATGGACAATATTTAAGGTTGAAGCTGGGGGGCAGCTTCCAGCGGATGCAAGTTGATCTGAGTTTCACAGAACCACGTTTCATGGATCAGAATCTGGCGGTTGGTTTTGATATTGTTCATAAGGAGACGGATTATACCAATAGCGGGCAAGGCGGCTATAAACTCCAAAAAACTGGTCTTGGTCTTCGTATGGGTTTCCCAATGAGCGAACGTCTGTGGTTTGCCGCCCGTTATAATATCTTCAGTGATGAGATCTTCGATGTTCAGGACGATGCCTCGGATCTTGTACGGCAGCAAGAAGGGCGGACGCTCATTTCAACGCTTGGCTATACACTGACCTATGATACACGGAATAAGAAACGCAACCCGACTTTAGGTACTTATTTGTCATTTTCGCAGGACTTGGCGGGTCTTGGTGGAGACGTCCAATATCTGCGGACAACGGTTGAAGGCCGGGCTTATTATCCGATCATGAATAAGGTTACGCTGGTTGGCCGGGTGATTGCTGGTCATATCGAAGGTTGGGGTGGTCAGGATGTGCGTTTGGCCGATGGTTTTGTTAAAGGGGGCGAAACTGTACGTGGTTTTGATCGCGCTGGTTTCGGGCCTCGGGATATTGCGACAGGTGATGCTGTTGCCGGTAAGATTTTTGCTGGGGCCACAGCTGAAATCCGCTTCCCCGTGCCCTTTGTACCAGAAGATTTAGGACTTGGAGCCGCGATTTTCGCAGATGCGGGGACATTATTCGATGCTGTTGGAACAACCACTGGAGGTGTCAATGATGATGCGAGCTTGCGGTCTTCAGTGGGGGGCAGTTTAATTTGGCAATCGCCAGTGGGACCGTTGCGTGCTGATTTCGCTTATGTCCTCACCAAAGAGGATTACGATAATGTGAAAGCGTTTAGATTTGGTGCGGCAACGCCATTTTAGAAGAACTCTGCTTTTAAGTCTGCGATAAGGGGATGGGATTTGTGGAAAAAATTCCAATCATTGCATAAATTGCATAAAACGTTGCCGTTAATGTAGCAAGCTTTTTGCGGGGGCGTCTTTGAAAAAACAGGCGAGAGGGCAAAAATCCTTCAAGCAAAATCGCTTTTTGGGGAGAATTGTGCGGCAAAACAAGTCTCTAGAGCGAAAATGGGGGGGAGCGAAAATAGGGTTCCATGTGGTCGGCTTTGCTTTAGATTAATCAAAGAACAACACCAAAAAAGTGGGATGAGTTGGGGGAGAGTAGAGGAAACAGCTTTGATAAGACAGGGGAGAGTGGGAAGCTTGGAAGGCGGAGTGCAGATGGCGTCTTGTCCTTGATAAAGCACTGAAAATATTATCTCCGGCCATCAAAGTTACGGTCGTGGGTGCGACCTTTGTTCCTCAATTTAAGAGATTGGAAAGCGCTGTGAATCAATTGCTTTTCTCAGCTCCCCCTTCCTCTCCATGCAGAGCAATGAAATCTTTGTTTTCGGAGCTTTATAATCTCTTTCTTTTGACTTTATAAATGAGAGCTTATACCGAAGGTATTTATCATTGACCTTTTTATGTTTTTTACATCTTTTTGAGATTTTCGCATTAATTGAACGGTAGAGGGATCAAGTGAACGGTAGAGGGATCAAGATCAGGGGCTGTTGGTATTCTTACCAGTAGCCTCTAATCTTATTGCTTATCCATTTTAATTGACACAGAATCTTCCGGGGATACGGAAACCCTGAATTGATCAAGGATAAGGGGGCAGTCTCAGGATTGATCTGCTACTGTCAAGCTGATCGACAAGCTTTGATTTGTTACGGTTGAATTCTTCGAGTCGAATTCAGATACTATATTACTATATGTGGGAAATTCCAGTCATTCTCAGGTAAGTATAACCGGGAGGTGAGCAGCTGGCGTTTCGCACCGGTAGGATTATTAGCCGTTATGATGGATCATCCAGGTTTCTGGCAGAAAGCCGGTCCTTTTTCGCTCAATGAAATTGTGGCGACTGGCAAGGCGGAATTGCGGGATTTCACAAAAGGCGACTTTGAAATTAAAGATATTCGCCCCCTTGATACTGCAGGCCCACGGGATCTTTCGTTTTTCGAAAACGTCAAGTATTTGCCGTTGTTTCAAAATACCAAGGCTGGTGCTTGCATCGTCTCTGAACAATTTGCCAAACATGCGCCACCTGGAGTGATCCTGTTAATTTCAGATGAGCCTTATAAAGACTATGCACGTGCTCTAAAATTGTTCTATCCCACCTCCAGGTTTACCCAAGTTGCCAATGTGGATCACCGTCGTGAGGGTGATTTCATTCATAAGACGGCTGTGATCGAGGAGGGAGTGCGAATCGAACCGGGGGCCGTGATTGGGCCAGAGGCGCATATCGGTCGTGGCTCAGTGATTGCGGCTGGAGCGGTGATCGGTTATCGGGTCTATATTGGCCGCGATAACTATATTGGACCAGGGGCCAGTGTCGTTCATGCTCTCTTGGGCGACCGAGTGATCTTGCACAGTGGTGTCCGTATTGGGAGCGATGGTTTTGGTTTTATTCCCGGGCGCGGTGGACACTTCAAAGTGCCCCAAATTGGACGGGTTATTATTCAAGATGATGTTGAAATTGGTGCTAATACCACTATTGACCGGGGCTCACTGAGCGATACTGTGATTGGGGAAGGAACCAAAATAGACAATCTCGTTCAGATTGCCCACAATGTGGTTATTGGCCGGCATTGTTTGATTGTTTCGCAGACCGGTATTTCGGGAAGCACTACACTGGGGGATTATGTGGTGATGGGAGGGCAGTCAGCAACAGTTGGGCATATTACGATTGGTGATGGCACGCAGGTCGCCGCCAATGGAAAACTGATGAAATCAGCCGCACCAGGATCAAAATTGGGGGGGGTCCCTGCGCAACCTTTGTCGCATTGGTTAAAGGAAGTGGCTTTACTGAAAAAGTTACGTAAAGATCACGAGGTCCGCACTCGGCGCAAGAATTAGTCGTATAAAACTAGCGGTTCCTGACATTGCCCCGTCCACCGTTCGATTGATAGTCCCCATGAACTAAGCGCATTTGTGTTTTTGGGTTACTATGGAGGTGGTTACGAAGACCCATTTCACAAGGCTCAAAGGAAGGCCAAAAGGATCGTGATGATCCAGTGGAGGAGCAGCCGGGAAGTTGCAGCCCCCGCCGCCGGGATGGCGTTCATGGCATCGCCCAGTGAATGGGCCAGATTGTTGCGCCCCACGTCCATACGGTGGACCGCCTTTTGATGGCCGCTCGCCGCCACAGTGCGCACCGGATCGCTAGCGCCCGCCAGCCGCGCGCCCGTGAGCCGCTCGATCGCCGGTGGCACCATGCGCTGGGTATGCCCGTCATAGTCATAGGATAGGGGGGATTAAGACCTGCCCGGCAGCGCTTGCACCTGCATCACGAACGGCCCGTCCTTCGAGTGCCGCCATGGGTGCCACCGAAAC
>WGBT01000091.1 GCA_015494185.1 Hyphomicrobiales bacterium
CCACGTCTTGGCCTCCCCTCCATTTTCTGTGGCAACTCGGGGCGGGTTCTGTGGCATCCCTGGGCGGGAAACCAAGGACGGCGGTCAAGTTCAGCACTTTATTCAGAGGCTCCGAATATTCTTGGTGAACACCTGTGGGCTCACTCTCCCGCTTCATCCGCTTCCCAAAGAGGGCGCCCAGCCTTCCAATCGGCAAACAGAGCCGCCAAACGCTGTTTGTTGGCCTCCCACCACACCCTATTACGTTGCAACGCCTCACGAAAATTCCGCTTTGCCGTCGGAATATAGGGCAGCATTGCAACCCCCAATTCCGCGTGTTTTCCGATCATCGACAAAGCCGATATCCGCGTTGGACCATAGGGAAACCAGCGGCTTTGCAGGGCCTGCCGTTCAGGGGCCAGGGCAAATTTGATGAAGTCAAGGGCTCTTTCGCGATGAGGCGCCCGTTTCGGAACCGCCCAGAAATCGAATTCATAGATTTGCCCTTGCCAGATCAGGCCCAACCGCCCCGGATGGCGCATGGCGGTCTGAAACACCCGGCCATTGAAAGCCAACGCCATTGAGACTTTCTTGGCAATCAGGGCCTGCAACGGTTGCTGCCCGTTTTGCCACCACACCACTTGCTTCTTGATTTGATCGAGCTTGGCAAAGGCCCGGCGCAGCCCTTCATCTGTCGACAAAGCCGCATAGATCTCGTCACTGGGAACCCCATCCGCCAAGAGCGCCAGTTCCAAAGTATATTCCGGCCCGTCCGGCAAGGCGCGCCGGCCTGGAAAACGGCGGATATCGAAGAAATCCCGCACAGAGGCCGGTTTGCGGCGGCGAAAACGCCGTTTGTCATAGACGATGAGCGAGGACCAGACCATGCTCGCCACACCGCATTTATGGATCGCGCCCGGCAAAAAATCCGCCTTGCCGCCACCGATGACAAGATTTTCATCGATCGGAACCAACAATCCCTCGCGGCAGCCTCGATCGAGGCTGGCTTGATGAAGGTCAACAACATCCCAGTCGGCTTCAGCCTCTCCTTGCAACGCCTCCAGCGCCGCAATAATGCCGCGTGCTTTCACAGCTGTCACAGAGATCCCCGTTTGAGAAGAATACGGGTCGAAATAAGCAATCTTCTGTGACTGCATATAGCCGCCCCCCCATGACGCAACTCTTAGAGTTCCAGAAGCTTCATGGGAATCAGCTCTCCCGGAAGAGGACAAAGCCGCATGATGTGGCGCCATGCCCTGTTGCGCTGCTGAAATAGATGGCCTTACAGACTTTCCCTGGAAAGATCTTTGTGCCGCTGTCAACGCCACGTCAGGCAGGATAGAGAGGAACAACACCACAGCAATCAAGAAACCGGCTCGTGGTATCCACCATCGGCAGCGCCCTGAAAACGGCAATACCGTTTCCATAACGGTCATTGCCAATTCAGGGAGGGCAATCACCCTTTGCTTTATGAACAGTGGCCGGGTGGACGGGGATTTACTGAACACTTGAAAAATTCCTTTACCCAATGTGCAGCGTCTGCCTCAACAGCTTTGAACACAATGAAGGCAATTATAACTTTTGATCAGGCGATTAAGCCATTTGCCACTTGCGATCCGCCTCCCAATCGGCAACAGTTTAAACCTAATCAAGACAAATGAAAACCACTCTTTACGCCTGTAAGCGTTCGGGTAATCTAAGCCTCCTTCAAATCGTGCTGCTTGGGCTTGTAAACGTCAGCAGGTGCCCCCTTCCTCCCAAAGGATTGCTTGAAGGGGAAATACCAACGGCCCCTGACCTTCATTCGTATACCGTTCAATCAACGCATAAGTTCAAAGGGATACGAGAAACGTCAGCGGTCAATGATAAATACCGCCGGTATAATACCGGCGTGTTCATCATTGGTTGCTTGGTTGATTGGTTGCTTGGCCTTCCACGGCCCCCATGAACTAAGCTTTTGGATTACTACGGAGGTGGCTGGCGAAGGCCCATTTCACAAGGCTCAAAGGAAGGCCCAAAGGATCGTGATGCGCCAGTTGATCAGCAGCCGGGAAGTTGCAGCCCCCGCCGCCGGGATGGCGTTCATGGCATCGCCCAGCGAATGGGAAGAACCGTTGTGTCCCATGCGATGCTCTGCCTTCAGATGCCGATCACCGGCCATCTGACCGGAACCACACCGTCCGAACCGTCCCGGCAAACCTGGCTTTTACCGTTCTGACCTTGCTTTGAACCGCGTTCCGGCGCTCACCCCGCTTACCCGCCCAGGCAAGCTCCATGACCACCCCCGTCTGAATATCCATAACCTTTTGATATATATCGGGAAACATTGGCGCGCCGGGGAGGATTCGAACCCCCGACCCCCAGATTCGTAGTCTGGTGCTCTATCCAGCTGAGCTACCGGCGCAGATGATGTGGACAAGCCAGCCCGATTTGGACCGGTATCTTAATGTTGGCGGCAAAATCCTTCTTGAGAGCAAAATGTTAGCTCCTCGCCCTGCCCCCTCGCGACATCCTAAGCGGCAGATATTGCAACCAGCTTCCGGCGATAATGGGGAACACACAAGATTTGCAGCCTTGGGAAGTCTATAATCGGTTCGGGCGGGGAGTGCAAGCGGCTTCTTCAGATTATACCGGCGGTATTTATCATTGACTGCTCATGCTTTCCATATCCCTTTGAATGTTCTACGTAAATTGAACGGTATACGAG
>WGBT01000092.1 GCA_015494185.1 Hyphomicrobiales bacterium
GAGCTCGTCTCATAGCTTTTCTTTGATGGCCTGTGCTGGCACAAGCCGACAGGTGTTATAGCGGCTTCCTGCATCAATGGCGAGCAGTTTATTCGGCTGTGCCAGAAGCTCGCTTGAGATTTACCAACTTGAGATTTACCAAAAGGATGGCAGGGCCGGCAATTGGGCTCTATAGTCTATAGAAATTGTCTCACCTCTGTCTGAACTGATACAAAGTAAATGCTTAAAGGTCTTCGGTCTTACTCTGCGGCGTTACGATAGTCGCGCGAGGGAGCCAGCAGAACCGGGGCCGTCTCGATGATTGATCGTGACAGTTCGGTAAGATCGGCCTGAAGTTTCTTGAAACCGCGCGATTTGCGCAAGCTGTCCTCGTCCAAATAAAGCGCCCGGTTGATTTCGATCTGAAGGGCATGGACGCCGTGTTTCGGATCACCATATTTCTCGGTGATATAGCCGCCGGCATAAGGCTTGTTGAGCACGACGAAATAGCCAAGTTCCGTAAGCTTGTCACGCACCAGTTGGGTGAGTTTCGCCGAACAAGATGAGCCGAAGCGGTCGCCAAGAACGAAGTCGACGGCCCGGCCGCCGGTTTCGCTGCCCGCCAATGAAGGCATCGAATGGCAATCGATCAGAACGGCAAATCCGGCGGCTGCAAAGGCTTCGTCCAACAGTTCTGAAAGCTTGCGATGATAGGGCAAGTGGAGCTGCTTGATCCGGGCCAACGCCTCGGCATAGCTGATTTTTTTGCGGTAGATGTTGCGCCCTTCCGTGACCACTCGTGGAATCGTGCCAAGCCCGCCGGCGACACGGATCGAACGGGTATTGGCGATCCGTGGCAATTTGCCCGCAATCAGAGACGGGTCGAGCTCGTAAGGTTCGCGGTTGACATCGAGAAAGGCCCGGGGAAATTCCGCACACAACAGATTGGCCCCGAGCTTTGGCACGGCGGCAAACAATTGATCGACGAAGAAATCCTCTGACCGCCGCAAGGTCATTGCATCAAGCCGCGAGGCTTGAATGAAACTGTCAGGATAACAGCGGCCGCTATGGGGGGAGTCGAACAAGATGGGCGTTGGCTGTTTATGGGACCGATGCAGCGTGAAGGGCTGCGGGAAGGCTTGCACAATCTGTTTCTCTTCCTCTGAAAGCATGTGTGGCTTCAAGCTCCCTTAAAATGATTCCCGAACGGTTCTGGGTGCGATGACGGCTGATGAAGCTATTTTCTCCCAGTTTGTGTTTAAATTGCCAGTCTTTTTCGAACACGGCAATGAGGCTGATGAGATCATGAAGATGACTTAAATCAGATGTATGGATGAGACACCAGCGAAATTGCTGTTTTCGCAATGGTTTTGTGAAAGATTTCCAAATATGCCGTTACAACCTGTGATGTGTTAGCCATAAACGATCATTTTGGTTGGCATTCGTCCCAACCAGCTTCATTTTTGCTTTGGCGAGCGCATCGCAAAAAGCTTGAAGCCGGTGTTCCGGTTATGGAGAAGGGAATGTTTTTGCCTTGGCCATGGCCAGCACGCCAAAATCAAAAACGGATAAAAACGGATAAAAAAGCTGACAGGGGTGTGAAAAATCATGATTTTAGACCGGATCCTCTTAGCCGAAGACGATGACGATATGCGCCGGTTTCTTGAGCGTAATTTGCGCAAGGCTGGCTATGATGTCGTGGCATTCGGAAACGGTCGCGCGGCCTATGAACGGTTGCAGGAGGAGCCGTTTTCACTGCTGTTGACCGATATTGTCATGCCGGAGATGGACGGGATTGAATTGGCGCGCCGGGCCAGTGAATATGATCCAGATTTGAAAATCATGTTCATCACTGGGTTTTCCGCAGTTGCCTTGACCCCTGACAGCGGGGCGCCCCATGATGCCACGGTGTTGTCAAAGCCCTTTCACTTGCGCCAGCTCGTTGCGGAAGTCGATCGTCTGATCGCGGCGTAAAGGTCAATTGATGACGGCGCCTGCAGCCTGCGGACGGAGCCGGCAAGAGACAGTGCAAGAGGACTTAACGGCCGGGTTCGGCGATTTCAGCCACTAATATCATGCCACGGGTGCCGGTGATACGCACCTTGGTGCCGACTGGCAGGCCGTCTTTCAAATCGTCACCCTCGATTGGCCAAAGGGTGTCACCGATGCGAACCTTGCCGCGGCCATTGTCAATTTCGGTGGCCAGCGGATAGGTTTGGCCGACATATTGCGCCAAGCGTTGATTGAGATGGGGTTTGTCGGTGTCCCCCGGCATGGGGCGAAAATATCTGCGGCCGATGACAAAGGCGGCAACCGAAAACAGTCCGAAAATCAACACTTCCCAATGCCAGGCAAGATCGGTCGAAAACGCAATCAGCCCCACTGCAATAGCGGCAATTCCGAACCAGAGCAGAAAAAAGCCTGGCGCGACGATTTCTGCCGCCAACAGAACGGCGGCAAGAATCAGCCAGTTCCAGGAGCCAAGAGAAGCAATGGTGGGAAACAGATCAGTCATGAAACAGCCTTGCCCCTTTATTTGCCCCTTTATCAAGACATCCTTTATTCAAGCATAAGCCTCTGTATTATACCAGCCGCCCCTGACCTTCATTCGCATACCGTTCAATCAACACAAAAAGTTCAAAGGGAGATGCAAAACGTCAGGGGTCAATGATAAATGCCGCTGGTATCAGACCGTCGGTACGCTGGTTGAGGCGGAAGATTTGCGCTTGCCGTTGCCATGGCCGTTATTGCGATGGGACTGTCCGTTTGAATTATTGCCAAAGGTTTCTTTGGTGATCTCGGCCAGTCCCGCCA
>WGBT01000093.1 GCA_015494185.1 Hyphomicrobiales bacterium
ATATCTTATTGGTAGCAATCCCCCCAATTGGGCGGGCGAAAGTTTGGCAAGTTTCCAACCCTTTTGAAACACTTGGGCTTCGAATACCAACAGTTCTTGGTCTTCATTCCGCTACCGTTCCATTCATGTAAAATCTTCAAAAGGATAGGAAAAGTATGAATTGGTCAAGATAAATGCACTTATGTAAAAGTAGGGAAGCTTTCCCCTCAAGCCCAAGTCATTCAGCGGATCAAGTCATTCAGTGGATGAGGTATCGCCAAGGCAGATGAAGAAAGGGGGATAGGGGCGCTTTTGTCCCCCATCCCCCTTCAATTCGAGAAGGCCGCCTTATCTGAGGCGGGGCAGGATACGCTCACCAAAGGGGTGTGCCCTTTCTTCAAGCATAGCCGCCATTTGGGCTTACATTTCAAGTTCTGCGAGTACGCCCGGCTCAAGCTCAAATTCATCAACCAGTGTCATGCGCTTGGTCTTGTGCTCATTTTGCCACCAGTCGAGACGGTAGCGCCCGGGCGGCAGCGGCACCGGCTTCCAGCCCTTGCGGCGGTTGCTGCTCCAGACATATTCCTTTTTCGTGTCCAGATTGACGAAGATCGCCTTGTAGGGTGGCTCGGTTTCTTCTGATGAGGGAATGAACTTGACGCCGGTATTGACCTTGATCTCGGCAAAACCTGTCTCGGGAATGGTGACGGTGCCAAGATCGATGGGGCTGTAGCCATGCTCGTTCTGATGGTAGCGCAGGCGATAGGTGCCCATTGGGGCGAGTTGCACGCCTTGGACCAGCTTGCGCTGCCAGCGGACAATGCGTTTGCCATCGGTGCTTACAAGATCCAGCCGATAGGGCGGGCCCGGAATCCAGTTGGCGAGGCTGATTTGAACGCCCCGCTCGAGGCGATGACGGTTGAGCTTGCCGGGCTCGATGGTAACGGGGCCGAGATCGACAGGGGTTGAGCCATGTTCGTTCTGATGCCAAATGAGGCGATAGGTTCCTGCAGGCACCACCTGGGGGCGCATGCCCTCGCGGCGATAAAACCGCACAAATGTTTTTCTTTCGCCCTCACGGGCAAGCCCCCACCAATAGGGCGCTTTCAGTCCCTCAGGTGGCACCAGTTCAAGCCCGGTATCGATTGCCACTGTCACCATCTTACCGGCGGGGACGTTGACGACTTCGCTGAGCGGCAAGTTGGTGCTGTGGTGCTCGCTTTGCCGCCAGACAATCTGATATTCGCCTTTGCGGATCATCACGCGATCATACTTGCTCACGGTTGCCTTGCGTTCGCCGGTCTCGGGCTCGACAGCATGCCAGCGGTAAGGCAACTTCGCCCAGGGCGCGAGCTTCAGCTTAATGGTGCCGGGGCCTGCGATTTTGATGCGCTTGGTTTTGAGCTTCTCAGGTGTTGCGACCTTGACCGGTTCGACGGGGGGTGGGGCTTTTTGCTCGGCCACGGCTTTTTTCACTGTAAAGAGAGCTTTTTGCAGGGCCGCACTGTCATGAGCAGGGTAATAATTGCCGCCGCCTTCCTTGGCGATGCACTGCAACTGGCGCGCCGCTTTGTCCCCAACGCCAAAGCCTACGGTGTGAATGACGAGTTTGATACCCGAGGCGCGCAATTCCTTGGCAATGGCGCAGGGATCGCCCTGACAGGTCTCGATACCATCGGAAACAAGCAGGATGGTTGAAGGCGCATCGCTCTGTTGCAAGAGCTTGCTTGCATGGCGCAGCGCATCGCTGATCGGCGTCTTGCCGGTGGGCTGGATGCGCTTGACGGCCGAGGCGATGCGGTCGGGCGCCGTGCCGAGCGTGCCGATGGTCTCGATGTCACGGCAATCGCCCTTGCGACGGTGGCCATAGGCGACAAAGCCCATGCGCATATGGGCCGGCACGTCCTTCAACACCTCGCCCATGACCCGCTTGGCGGCGGCAATTTTGCGCTCGGCACCAACCAGGCCCCACATCGAGCCTGAGCCATCGAGAATAACGACGAGATTGGCCTTGTTCTCTTGGGCTTGAGTATATGCAGAAAAGTTGAGAAGGCTCAGAAAGATGCCTGCGGCCAAAAAGAGATTGCGAACGAGCCTCCCCGCTGGTGATGGGTCACGTCGAGAAGGGGAAGAATAGCGGGATATCATTTGCGGCTCCCCGGTCATTGAGAAAAGTTGTGACGAGGCTTGCGGCTGTTGCGGAGATAACGAAAATATTATCACTACAATCTGGCTTTTTGGTAAACCCATCCTGAAATGGGAGCATTTTGTTTTGGTGGACGAGGTTTGCCTTTATACCAAAGCCCCTTGGTATAACCTTAAAAAATACTGATTATCGCAGTTTTCCTCTTGGCTCAAAAGGGGATAAGCGCCCAAGGGCGGAAAGGGCGATTTCGGCGGTTTTGCCAGCTTCCAACGCGCCCAGCTCGATCGGCCCATAATGGGTTCGGATCAAGCGGTTGACCGTAAGCCCCAGGGTGCCGAGCAAGCGTTTGACTTCATGGTTTTTGCCCTCTGTAAGGGTGATGTTCAGCCAGCAATTTTGCCCGACCTGGCGTTCCAAGGTGGCCTGTGCGGGGGCAAAATGGGTCCCATCGATGGTGATCCCCTGGGCCAGCTCATCGAGGGCTTGTTGGGTGATATGACCATGCGCCCGGACCCGGTAACGGCGTTTGACAGCGGTGGCCGGCAGTTCCAAATGCCGGGCCAGGCCCCCATGATTGGTCAACAGCAACAACCCTTCGGTGTTGTAATCGAGGCGGCCAATGGTGATGACATTGGCAAGTTCGCTTGGCAGATCATCGAAGATCGTCGGGCGCCCTTGCGGATCCGAACGGGTGGTCAGCCGGCCGCGGGGTTTGTGATAGCGCCAGAGCCTGATCGTCAAAGTGGCGGGCAAAAGCACGTCATCGACATAAAGTTCATCGCCGGGTGAGACGGTTTGCGCCGGTGTTAATAACAATTTGCCATTGAGCCGCACCCGGCCGGCCTTGATCCAGCGTTCCGCTTCGCGGCGCGAACAAAGCCCGGCGCGGGCAATGGCTTTGGCAACCCGCATGGGCTCGCAAATCACCGGTTCACAGACCGCTTTATTGTTGGCGTGATTGTCGGTGTGCCGTTGCAATTTGCCGTTTTTGATATTTGACTGTTCGAAAACGGATTTGGACGCCCTTGCCCCCAGCTTTGTCGGCTGCTTGGATGGTGTTGTTCGCGAATTGGGCCGGTTGGCAGCTCGGTTGGCAGCTCGTTTGGCAGGCCGTTTGTTCGGGGCCACGATATCCCTCCGCTTTTGCCGTCACGTTCGATATCTGGATATAGGCC
>WGBT01000094.1 GCA_015494185.1 Hyphomicrobiales bacterium
GCCCAAAATGAATTGCTAGAAAATGCAATTGCAAGTCTTTCGCAAAAAGGGGCGGGGATCGGGGGGCGTACTGGCGCTTTCTCGCGCGGCTCTGGTGAAAGAACGGCGATCAAAATTTGACCCTTTGGCAGGGCTTTGAACCCTGTTTATTGGAGTAAGTCGTGAAAAAAAGGTCATTTCATGGGGCGGCTTCTGCTGCTGCCGTTATTACTGCGTGTCATGATCAAAACCTTTCCCAGGATCATGGCGTCAGCCATTCCGATTATCTCATCAATTCAAGTGAACAGCTTGTGGGTTTTGGCGTTCGCTGCTGGATTGCGGGCTGCCGATCGAAGAATTTTGCTCAATGGCAAAAATGCTGGGCCTGTTATTCGCAGTTTTTCACGCCAGCTCAGACCCGAATTGCGGTCCGTGAACTGGCCTGTTGGACCCGGGTGTTGGAAAGTGAAAGCGCGCGCCCGATTGTCATCAATTCGCTTGATCAACAAGAATTCAGCCGTGATGAGCGAATGGCGATTTCGATCATTGCCGCCTGCCAACATCAGGCGTGCCCGGCTTTAAAGGCTTGTACCGAGGCGCTGATCGGGGAAGGCGATGTGGAGGCGGCCATTCAAGCTGCGAAAGGTTTTGCCTATTTTCTTGATGAAGTAGGCATGACCCTTTCGCCCGCTGGCATGAATTATACGGGTGGGGTTTCCCATTGACCGCTTATTATGGGAGGCAAGGAATGGGAGGTAAGGACGGCTCTGATATTGTCCCTCAGTTAGAGTTAAGTTCAGGCTGTTACAAATAAGGCAAGAAGCTGTTTTCGCAACCACTGGTGGGCTTCATCGCGTTCTTGACTTCGATGCCAGGCGACGTAAATCGTGGCCGAGAAATCGGGAATGGGGGAGGGGATTTCAGTCAATTGCATTTTGTCTGTGAGACTATCGGCCAAATGTTCTGGAAGCGATAAGAGCCCATGTCCATTGAGCGCAAATACGATGGCAGAAAAACTCGTTGAGGCTATTGAACTATATTCAAGTTTCAGCCCTTCGGCTTGTAATTGCTCCATAAAATGGTTGGTGATTCCATTTGAATCTCGCATGCGAATATGTGGCCCTTTTGCAAATTGCTTTTTGGTTGGCTTTTTCTTTGCGAGAGCATGGTCAGGATGCGCCAGTGTTTTAATTCCGGTCTTGAGTAATGGCATTTGGATGATATCGCGAGAATCCTGCGCAAATTGATTGTCTGTAATAATAAAATCTATTTTTCCGTCCCGTAATTCATCGATGGCGATTGCCGCTGAAATAGAACGGCTTTTCAAATCAATTCCAGGTGCTTTTTCTTTTAATATGTCTTGCATTTTGTTGATAAATAGAATCTCATAGAAATCGCGGCAGGCAATGACAAATTTACGGGACACGGTTTGAGGATCAAATGGTTTGACCGGACGCAGCAGGCTTTCCATGCCTGATGTGATGACATGGATGGTCGGGGCGAGATCTAACGCCTTGGGAGTTGGGACCAATTTTTGTCCGGCGCGCACAAATAGTTCGTCGTCAAAAATCTCACGTAAATTGGCCAGCGCATGGGAAATGGCGGAGGGGCTTCTGCCTAAGCGGGAGGCCGCCTTGGTGACGCTGGCCTCGATCAGCAAGGCGTCTAAGACCACGATCAAATTGGCATCCATTTCTTTCAGGCGCATGGATTTTCGTCCTCATACTTAAATTGATGAATTTTATTCAACAATAAATATTCAGATATTGCATTTGATGGAATTTTGAGAAGAAGCTATAGATCAGTTGTGTTTGACGCACAAGGGGGAATCTGAATGATTTTGCCTTTGCGTCATTCATTTCAGATATAGCAACTCAACCCTTCCTGTTTTCCCCTTTCGGTTTTTATTTGCCGAAAGGGGATTTTTTATTGGCGTATCGAGATGTGAAATTTATGCAATGATATTGATGAAGGTTTTTAAATTTTATCATGATGAAGAATGTTGTTGATCACAACGCGTTTGGTATTTCCCTGTCCTTTCCATTAATAACTTCAATGATAACAAAGAGAAGATATTAAATAAGGGGTTAGCGTTATGCGTAATAATAGGATGGGATTTGTTATTGCCATGGCATTATTAGTGAGCGGTTTTGGGGGCTCACCGCTCAAGGCGTCAAATTTGGGGGGGAACTGTTGCCGTGATCTTGACGAGCGTATCAACGAATTGGAGGCGGTAACCTTGCGTAAGGGAACGCGGCAAACATCGGTAACGATTTATGGCCGTGTCAATACCGCATTGCTTTATTGGAATGATGGTTTGGGCGATGATGTTTATGTGGTCGATAACAGTCAGGGAGAAAGCCGGTTTGGCATCAAGGGCAGTGTCAAAACCGCCGGGTATCGTTTCGGTTATGAGTTACGGGTGCGTGTTAATGGAGCGGCCAACAATGATATAAGCCAGCTCGATGATGATGCGGGTGAAGGGGTGGCGCTGAAAGTGGCCAAGGTTTATCTGCAAGGGGCGTTTGGCAAGATCACGTTGGGACGTTCCAGCTCGCCCAATTCCGGGATTACCGAAATTGATTTGAGTGGCACCAAAGTGGTGGCAACCGCTCGTGCAGGGCGTTGGAATGAGTCTTTCTTTTTGGTCCAGGAGAACGGGGTTCTAAGCGCTTCGACATGGGGGGATCGCTATGTCAACCGGGCCGGTCATATGGGGCATACTTATCGCGATCAGCTGCGTTATGACACGCCAAAGCTCATGGGTTTCGCCGCCTCCGTAACCTGGGGGGAAGACGACTTTTGGGGGCTGGCCCTTCGTTATGCGCAAAGCTTTGGTATCTTCAAGCTGGCGGCCGGGATCGGCTACCGGGAACATCATCTGTCGGCTAACGGCGGTGATCCCGAAGATTGTTCCGCTGTGGGATATACTTGTCGCTATCTTGCTGGTTCCGCCGCCCTTTTGCACACCCCCACCGGGGTAAATGTTCATTTTGCAACAGGTGTGCAAGATATCTCGAACGATCCCAATGCCAATGACGGACGTTTTTGGTATCTCAAGGGGGGCGTCAAGCAGAATGTTTTCGGGCCCGGGGCAACTGCTGTTTATGCCGAATATTATGATAGTTCAAAAGAGGCCGGGGCGGCTGGTGCGCTGGATGATATCAATGTCAATTATTGGGGCTTTGGCGCTGTTCAGCATTTTGATGCGGCGGCCACGGAGCTCTATCTTGGCTATCGGCTGTACTCGACCGATACGGAAGGGGCCGTGGGGCCTGCCAACAGTTTTAAAGATTTGGCCATGGTGATGGGCGGCATGCGGATCAAGTTTTAGCAGTATTCCGAATGATATCTG
>WGBT01000095.1 GCA_015494185.1 Hyphomicrobiales bacterium
ACATTTGAGGAATGGACGAAGATTTCTTCCAAATTGAGCGCTGCTTTGCCATGGCCATGATCGGTGATGACAAACCCCCCCGTGCGCAATGGGGTGGCAACGTCGATGGTTTCATCTTCGCCCATCAAGCCAAGCTCCAGCACCAAAGCCGAGGTGAAGACCTTGAACACCGAGCCCAGTTCATAAACCCCGCGGACAAGCCTGTTGAACCGATGTGACGCCGCCACGCCGCCGGGCTTGTTGGGATCGAAATCAGGCAGCGAAACCGCCGCCAATATCTCCCCGCTCGTCAGGTCGAGGATCAAGGCCGAAGCCGCCTTGGCCTGATAGCGCTTAAGAGCCTTTTTCAAGGCGTCATGCAGCACGAATTGGGCCGCCAGATCGAGCGAGAGATAGACCGGTTTATGAATCTTGTTGCGGTCGATATAGGCTTCTATGCCTGCCCGTCCCCGGCCGTCGATATCCACATAACCGACAATGTGGGAGGCCAGCCGCCCTTGCGGATAAACCCGCCGCGGCGCGGTGTGAAAGGTCAAGCCGGGCAGTCCAAGCTGGTGCACCCGGGCTTGTTGTTTGGGGGTCAATTCACGATGAATCCAGACAAAACGCCGGTCACTGCGCAACGCCTTGAGCAGGCGGGTGGTATCCAGTTCGGGCAGCACCTGCACCAGCTTGTCAACCGTGTCATCGACATCGGGCAAAACCTTTGGGTTGGCCGAAAGTGCCGCGGCAGGCATATTGCCCGCGAGCAAGATACCGTTACGGTCGAAAATCTCAGGACGTTTGGGAGAGGGGGGCTTGAGCTTGCTCATCGCCGGGGTCGTGGGCCGGCTGGCATGGGGAAGGGCTGTCACGCCCATGGCCAAAAGCCGCCACACCACCAGTAAAAAGCCCACAAGCACAACGCCGGCCACCAGAAGCAACCGGCCATTGTGCCTTTTGACGGCTCCCCCTGATTGTGGACTTTGATCGCTCATGGTTGCGGCTTTGGCTGAGGTGGTGTGGTGGCGGTGATATCGTCTTGCTGTTTGTCAAAGATATCGGGCGGCAATAGACCTGACGGCCGCGCATGTTTGGGCAGCCGTATATATTGCTCGGCACGAACGTCCTGCAAGCCCAGATATTTCCGGGCCAGACGGTCGATCCGCGCTGGGTTGGTCAGGGTCGCCAGCTCGGCTTTCAAGATGTCCTGCCGGGTACGCGCTTTTTGAACCGCCGTGGTTTTGGCCGCAACGCGGGCCGCCAACTCCCGGCTCTCCTGTTTGACCATATAGATCGCAACCAATAGCAGGGGGGCTAGAGCCAGGCCCGTGCGGTAGAGCAAGCGGCATTTTTTCATCACCGTGTTCCCCATCAAGCCCCAGATCGTATCTTGCTGTATTGCCAGTTACTGCATTGCCCAGGCTGCGGCCGTTCCGAGTTCCAACAGGACACAGCCGCTCGCTCCTGCCTTGGGCCTTACAGCACAAAATCGGCAATTCGTGGGACGGACAAGGCCGCCATGTCAAGCGGATGAGGCGACGCATCGGTCCGCACCCCCACACGCAATTTCGCCGATCTGGCCCGCGGGTTGGCGGCCACTTCTTCATCTCCCGGTGTCACCGGCTTACGATTGAAGAGACGAAAACTCGCCGCAGGTCCTGCGGGAACATCTGGCATATGACGGGATGGGCGGTTAACGGTTCCTGAACGGCTAGCAAAAAACCGTTTCACAATGCGGTCTTCCAGCGAGTGAAAGGTGATCACCGCCAACCGGCCGCCGGGTTTCAAGAGCCGTTCGGCTGCGGCCAGTCCCAGCGCCAGCTCCTCCAACTCGCCATTCACCGCCAGCCGCAGCGCCTGGAAAGTGCGGGTGGCGGGATGCTTGTTGCGGTCCCGTATCGGCCCTACAGCCTCGGCGACGATTTCAGCCAGCCGCAAGGTCCGCTTGATCGGCCGCGACTTGCGGGCGGCGACAATGGCCCGGGCAATCGCTCTGGATTTGCGTTCTTCGCCAAGCCGAAAGAGGATATCCGCCAATTGTTCCTCGCTGGCGCCATTGACGAGGTCCGCTGCGGTCATGCCCGATTGGGACATCCGCATGTCGAGCGGCCCGTTGGCCTGAAACGAAAAACCGCGCTTGGCGGTGTCAAGCTGCATCGAGGAAACCCCAAGGTCGAGCAAAATGCCATCTGCGGGGGCAAATCCCTCATGGCGGGCCAGCACCTCCATATCCCGAAACCGGGCCTGCGCCATGATCAGCCGGTCACCATAGGCCGCAAAGCGCTCCGCCGCGCCAACAAACACATTGGGATCGCGGTCAAGGGCCAAAACCCGGCAATTCGCAGCGTCGAGCAGGCCGCAGCTATGCCCTCCGGCGCCGAATGTGCCGTCAATAAAGGCATGGCCATCTTGGGGCGCGAGCGCGTCGAGCACCTCAGAAAACAACACGGGAATGTGCCGCGGTCTCTGTGTCGCGCCCACGCCCTCACTGGCCCGACGTTTCGGCATCATTCCCGTGTCTCCTCGGTATCGCTCTGCGGGCGGACTTGTGCCGCAGAACGCCCCGCGCCGAGTAACTTGCGAAGTTCGCGCACTTTTTCCCGAGCTTGGGCAAAATGTGCCTCAAACCGGGCCGGCTCCCAAATCTGGAATTTCTCCCCCAGCCCGACAAATGTCACCCTGTCCTTGATGCCGGCATGGTCACGCAGCTCCTGCGAAAGCATGGTCCGGCCATCCTTGTCGATCTTCAACACTTCACTGACCCCATACAACGCCGCCGCCAACATATCCTTTTCATCAGAGTAAGGCGGCAAATCCTCTAACAGAGCCTCAATTCTGCGAACCAGCCTGTTGCCCCCCGCATCCAGCGCCGGCTGATCCAGTGCAGGATAACAGTATATCCCGTCGTAACCGTCTCGCGCCAATACCGCCCGGAAAGGAGCCGGCACCGAAACCCGCCCCTTGCTGTCGATCTTATTGGTAAAGCGCGAAACGAATTGATCCAACCCAACCTCTTCACCGGCTCAACACCCCCGTCCAGCCAATTGCAGATGAGTAGGGTTCCCTTACCCCCCCCCATCTGGTTTTTCATGGGATATTATGGTTTTTCATGGGAGTCAATGGAAAATTAACCAATAAAGCACCTGTGCACAGGGTTTTTTGTGGACATGAGGCGAGCGTTGGGGGGCTTTTTGCGTCATGGAGTGAGGGGGAGATGGAGTGAAAGGGAAGGGTCAGGCGGTGACGATCTGACGAAATGGAACGAGAAAGGGAGTAACGCAGCCCCCTTGCCGCGCAGGCGGTAAGACGGCGATCAGCTGGGCGCGTGTGTTAAAGAATTGTGAGGGGTGAAAGCTTTGCTTGGAGCTGAAGCCTAGAGCCTAGACTAAGGATGCTCGAAGAAAGGTTCCGTGGCTGCTTGCAGTGACCTTGACAAGGTTGGGAAAAGACCAAAACCTTCACCAGGGAAGGTTGAGACAGGTTTGGGCCGATAAGGGTGAGGGAGATGCGTAAAGCCCGCGCCTTGTCAGTCTTGTCAATCAAGTCCGGGCAAATGTGGATTTTTTACATTCGATGATGGTGGTGGGCGGTACTGGACTTGAACCAGTGACCCCTGCGATGTGAACACAGTGCTCTACCAACTGAGCTAACCGCCCCAGATCGTTTGCTCAAGACCATTTGTTCATGGCCTTTCATCTCTGCTCTTGCACCTTAGGCCTTTCACCTCTGGCGGCCTTTCACCTCCTGGCGGCCATCTGGCGGCCTTTCACTTCTAGCGGCCTTTCAACGGCGTTCGAACAATATCACGCAAGCACGATCATCGTTCTTCTTTTTTGGCTATAGGAGGGGTATTGTCAACTGTCAAGTCATTGATCGATTGATTGTCAAGACTGACCGTATTCATTTTTCGTTGGTTTGAAGATCACAGGCCGTGAAACAGTGAAAATTAAGGTGCCTTTACCAGGTGACAGCGAATGATGGGCAATGTTAAATGATAATTTGCTGCGGGCATGAGATGGTTGGGTAGGCGCAATTTGAACCGGAACGCCTTTCAAGAAAGCGTTTTTGGGGGTTGCGCCAGATTTCTGGGGGCACTGGGAATATGCAACGGCTTGCCAAGCCTATAGATGCGCTACGGCTTCATTATGATGTGGTCGTGGTTGGCTCCGGTTATGGTGGTGGTGTTGCGGCATCACGGTTGGCGCGCTGCGGGAAAACGGTTTGTGTTTTAGAACGTGGTAAGGAATTTCTCACTGGCGATTTCCCGGACAGTTTGGCCAAGGTCAAAAGTGAATTGCAGATTGCCAACGGCAAAATGCATGCAGGCTCGCGTACGGCCTTGTTCGATTTACGTTTGGGGGCGGATGCGGCGATGCTGCTGGGCTGTGGGCTGGGAGGCGGATCGCTGATCAATGCCAATGTGGCGATGCAGCCCGATCCGCGGGTGTTCGACGATCCGGTGTGGCCCGATGAAATCCGCCAAGATGATGCTTTGCAAGAGGGCTATGCCCGGGCTGCACGCATGCTCAAGCCGCGTCCTTTTCCAGAAAAGAGTGATGTGCGCAAACGCCGAGCGCTGGAAAATTCGGCCCAGAAACTGGGATTTCAGTCGGTGCTGCCCCCGCTGACTGTGACATTTGATGCTCGTCGAAATGCGGCCAATGTTGAACAACCTGCCTGTATCGGTTGCGGTGATTGCGTGACGGGGTGCAATATCGGCGCGAAAAATACGGTTGCGCTTACCTATCTTGTCGATGCGGTGAATTTCGGCGCTGAAATCTTTGTTGAAACCGATGTGCATTTCATTCGCAAAGAGGGGGATAAGTGGCGGATTACTTTCGATTTGCCGGGGCATGGCCGGGAAAAATTCGGAGCCTCGCAATTATCGATTTGGGCCGATACGGTTATTCTTGCGGCCGGGGCCTTGGGGAGCAGTGAAATTTTGTTGCGCTCGCGTGATCGCGGGTTGAAGCTTTCAGACCAGCTCGGCAAACATCTTTCCGGCAATGGCGAAGTTTTGGGTTTTTCCTTCAATAACGATATTGCGGTTCATGCGGTTGGTTTTGGCACCGGCCGCAAACCGCCAGCCGAACCGGTCGGGCCCTCGACAACCGGGGCGATCGAGCTGCGAAAGACATTGGAGCTCGAACAGGGGATCGTCATTCACGATGGGGCCTTTCCAAGCGCCTTGGCCTCGGTTTTGGTGAAATTCTTTGCGCCAGGTCCGGCTCATTTTACGCGCGCCAGTGATTTGACATTTGCAGATGAGCTCGATGCTGCGGACCGCATTCTCAAGAGCCAGCTCTTAGGGCCTTATACGGGAGCCATTGCCCATACCCAAATGCTGAGAGCAACCGGTCACGACAATGCGGGTGGACAGTTGGTCTTGGAAGGGGACCGGTTGGTGATCAAATGGCCGGGCGCGGCGCAACAGGCGGTCTTCAGCCATATGGAATCACAAATCGAACTGGCGGCCGCTGCAAGTGGGGGGCGTTATACCCGCGGGCCGATGGACCATCATTTGCTTGCAGGAAAAACATTCTCAACGGCGCCGCTTGGCGGTTGCCGTATTGGGCGGGATCGTCTTTCCGGGGTGGTCAATCACAAATGTCAGGTTTTCGATGGTGCCGCTGACACCGATGTCACGACCGTTCATGAAGGGCTTTATGTGATCGATGGGGCGGTTGTGCCGCGCCCGCTTGGGGTGGCGCCGATGATGACGATCGCGGCGCTGGCGGAACGGGCGATGATTCATCTGGCGCTGGATCATGGGTTGCGCTTTTCAGACGCCCCGGCTCAAGATGCGCCTTTGCGTGACGCCTCAGGGCAAAAATCTGATGCGGTGGCTGGTGCTTCCGCCAAGGTTGGGGTTGAGTTCACCAAGAATGTTTCAGGTTTTGTCTCCACAGTGGAACATCGCGATTATCAAAAGGCCGCTGAAGCTGGCAAGGATGCCCGTTCCCCGCTGACGCTCAAGGCCACCATCCTTGTTGATGATGTTCAAAGTTTTATTTCGGATAAATACCGTGCCGCACGCATGTTTGGATCGGTGACCTGTCCGGCGCTGTCCAACGCTCCAATGGAGATTTCCCACGGCGCCTTCAAGGTCTTGCAGGTGGCGGAAGCGGGCAAACGTACCCGGCATTTCGATTTCCGGATGACCCTGTCCAGCAAAGACAGCAGTGAACAATATTATCTGGCGGGACACAAGGTTGTCCCGGCCACCCGGGGGCTCGATTTTTGGGAAAATGTCTCCCAGCTATATGTCGATGTGTTTCGCGGCCGAAAAGGCCAGGGCGGACGGCTGGCGCGCGGCATTCTGACCCTTAAATTTCCAGATTTCGTCACCGAACTGCGCACTTTGCGGGGAACGGGGGGGCGCACGACACTGGCCCGGCAGCAGGCTGAAGCCTTTTTCGCCGATATCCTCGGTGGTCCGCTGGCCAAAACTTTTGGGGCGCTTAGCGCGCCGGCCGTGGGACCGGGGCGGGGGCGTGTGTGGAAGCGCCGCGCACTGCGTCTGCCGTATCCCGAAACCCATGCGGTTACCACGGAAGATCATCTGTTGATCCGCCTGACCCGCTATCAGGGGGGCGACCGGGGAGCCGTGCTGATGGTCCATGATCTGGCCACATCAAGTCAGATTTTTGCAATCGATACCATCGAGACTTCGCTTTTGGAATATCTTTATGGGGCTGGATATGACTGTTGGCTATTGGATATGCGGGCTTCGCCGGACCTGCCTTATGCGGAAGGCAACTGGACCTTTGACGATATTGCCCGCCATGATCTTCCAGTTGCTGTCGATCGGGTCCGGGCGGTTACAGGCCAAGACCGCATTTCTCTCATTGCGCAGGGGATGGGAGGGGTGGCCTCTCTGATGGCCCTGGCGGATGGATTAGCAGGGGTGCGTTCGCTCATTGCGCTGCAGGCTGGGGCGGATATCATCACAAACTGGTTTCCGCAACGATTGTTGGCGTATTTGCGGCTTCCCCGTCTGTACCGCGTTTTAGGCGCCATGACGGCCGATCCTCGGGCCGTTCCCATCCGTGGCATACATCGGTTTCTTGATACCGTCATTGGCATGACCATTAATCCCGAATCGGGGCTTTCCGGTCCGGCATTACTTTCAAGCCGTTATGCTGCGCTGTTTGGGACGCTGTTCAATCCCGATGAAGTCAGCTTTCAGACGCGGGCTTTTGGACTGCCGTTGGTGCTTGGACCTGTCGGCCTGCCGGCCTTGCGCCATCTGGCTCGGATGCGCCGTCAACGCCGGATTGTCGATGCCAGTGGAGGTGACAGCTATTTGCCGAGATTGGCCAATTTCAGTATTCCGGTCTGTTTCATTCACGGCTCGAAAAATCAATGTTTTGATGTGCAGGGCAGCAAGGCGAGTTTTGAGCGGTTTACGGCCATTCATGGGCGTGCTGGATATGAGCATCACGTGATCCGTGATTATGGGCATTTGGATGGCTTGATTGCCGATCAGGCGGTGATCGACGTCTTTCCCATCATCTTGAAATTTCTCGAACGAACCCGCCGGGGGTGATTTTCGGTGATTGCGCCCAGAGTTCTTGGAGGGGGGCGCCCAATCTTTGCCGATTTTCCGGTCAAGATTGCGATTGCCGTGAACAGTGTTCAAGTTCGGCTTCCAAGCGCTGGAAACGCCGTTCATAATGGGCCAGCAGTTGATTGGTCAGCTCGAAATGGCGTTGCTGTTGTTCCAGATATTCATGCATCAATTCCGAATAGCTTTTTCCTGATGGGGACTTCTGAGCTTTTCGCACACGCCACACGAGAATGAGATAGGCGCCGATCAACAAGATGATGGGTGTCCAGGAAATCAGAATTTCGAGATAAGAGTGTCCCATTCAGCTCTCCTTTTTATGCACGGTATCTTGTGTGCCATCTTTTGCGGTGTGATGAGGGGGCTCAGGTGGGATTCCGTCCTTGAGATAGCGTTCCAATTGCTGATTATGTTGTTTCAGGGCCTTAAGCGAGTGTTCGAGATAGCTTGCAGCTGTTATATTTTCAGCCTTTTTGTTGCTTTTCAAGCTCGCAAAACCCGCGCCCAGATATAAGAAGATGACAATCAAAAACAATAGTGGAATTGAAGAGATTGCGGTTTCAACGATCAAGTCCCATAAGGCAACAGTCATAACCAACGGCCCCTGACCTTCTTGGCTTGTATATGGTGCAATTTACCTCGACCCTTCAAAGGGATACGGAAAGCATGAAGGGGGCAATGGTAAATCGCTTTTCGGTACACAATCGTTTCCTTAAGCTTAATTTAGGCCCTGGCGCCGCGCCAAGATCCGCAAATAGCGGTCATGCACGGTTTCACCGGCTGCAACCCGGGTTTCATCAAGCTGTTCGTCGAGATCCTTTTGCAATTCCTCATCCTGTTGCGGGATGAGCAGACTGACGGCAATCGTGACCAAAAAACTAACGGGCATGCCAATGATGGCAGCTACTAGGCTGTCGATCCCAAAGATCAAAGGCGTGTAATCCCATTCAACACCGAGAATATAACCGCTGGTGACCAGAAAACCGCTCCAGGTGCCGGCAAGGGCTCCCATTGGGGTGATTGGGCGCCACCAGATCGATAGCAACAAAACCGGGAAGAAACTGCCCGCACTTATTGAGACTGCCCAGATCAACATGCGCAGGGCATCGAGCTTGGATGAGATGACGAAAAAGCCTGCCAATGCGGCGGTGGCAATCAAGGCCAGCCGGGCCACGAGAAGACGTTTCGAGGCTGAGGCGCGGGGGAAGGCGGTGCTGTAGAACAGGTCATTGCTGATGGTGCTGGCGATACTGACCAGTTGCGCATTGATGGCCGCAAAACCAGCAGACAAGCCAGCAATGGCAAGCAGACCAAACAGGACTACGGCTGAATAACCCGCAAGAAACGGCAGAGCGAGGGCCACGCTGTCGCGTGGTATGTGAAATTCTTGTAGGCTGAGGATTCCATCACGATTATCATTTGGGGCTTCAATGATTTGTGCATCGCGTAAACTGTTCAACCATGATGGCATATCACCAACATTTTTGCCGATCAGATCGTGCAAGGTGAGATATTTGGCGAAACTGGCCAGGGCTGGAAATGTGATCAAAAGGAAGGCCAGAAAGAGAGTGCCCCAGGCGGCGGATTGCCGGGCTCCGGCAACCCCAAGAGAGGTGCCCGCGCGCTGGAGCAGACTTGGCAAGGTTGCAATCCCCGCCATGAAGCAAATGACCAATAGCAAAAAGTCGGTTTGCCCGATCAACCCAAAGGCTTGCAAAAACGGTTTTTGCATGGTGGTCGATTCTGGTTTAGGTATGGCATCGGAGAGAGCCATCGGTGTGGTGTTTTGGATTCCACTCTGATTTTCAAAGCTGCTGATTTGATCAAGCAAGTTGCCATAAGAAATGTGAGGAACAGGCAGATTGGAAAAGGTCATGGTGAGTATCACCAGCGGCACCATCAGACCAATGAACAGGACGATGCCTTGTGCGCATTGTGTCCAGGTCAGGGCGCGAATCCCGCCCAGCAAGGTCATGGCCACGGCCAGGCCGGCAAGCAGGGTGAGCATCGTACTGGGTTCAAGAGCCACGAAATGACCGGTGATCTTCGCGGCTAAACCGAGTTCTGCGGTCAACAGCATAAAGCTTGGCACAAGCAGCAATAACACCGTCATGATCCGTAATGCTGGCGAGCGAAACCGTTCACCAAAAAAACCGGGCAATGAGTAGGCGCCGAATTTACGCAAATAAGGGAAAAACAGAAACACCATAAGAGTGAACCCGGCGGCCCAGCCAAGGGCCAGCGCCAGGATATCAAACCCGATCAAATATAACGCGCCGGTGAATGAGAAAAAGCCAATGCCGCCAATGCCGCTGGCCGCCAAGGCTAGACCGTTATAGATCGGTGGCACGCGGCGTCCTGAAGTGTAGAAGTCTTCAACCAGAACAGTGCGTGTGATGCCGCCAATGATGACGAAAAACAGGATCGGCACGCCGATGATGAGCGGTTTGAGCGACTGATTGTTAATGCCAAGCTGTTCGAAAATCGCAAGCACGATCACAAATCCGATGATCGCACTGGTGAAGGTTGCATAGCTGATTCCCAGACGTGGATTGGTCGGTCGAAACTGAGTTGGTATGGCCATTGTTAAAGTCTTATCCCCACCCCACCGCAATTGAATTGCGAATTAGATTTCTTCGGATGCGCCATATTGCCGGTCAATGGTGTCTTGCCGCCGGATGAACCAAAAGCCAATCGCGGCGAATATCAATGGTGCTGCCATGGCGATGAAGAAATAGCCGAGGGGAAAGCCAAGCCATGTGAAGGCGTCAAAAATATGGTTTAGGAACACGGCGATCAAAATCACGCTCAGGACCAAAATGAAGGTGGTTTTGGCCAGTCTTGCTGTTTGCCGCCAGTGTGGTTCACGTTGGTCTTCATCGATCATCGAATGGCCCCTTTCTTGAAGCCCATTGCCATCATTTGCAGCGAGGCTGTTAAAAATCCCGGTGTCAAGCCTCTCTTAAGAGCCGGTCCAGACAGCCGCGTCATCTTTTGACGGCGCATGCATCACAGTATGGCATTGTGGTCTTGTGTCCAAGACACGGCTGCTTAGGCTCAGGACCCATAAATTGCGCGGCGCCAGTCTGACGCAAAATCATGAAATGGACAATGATTTGTCTCGCATTACTGGGATTTTGCGCAAGACCCTTCGGGCGGCATTTTCGCTTCATCTCGCTGGCATTTCGCCCTTGGAAATAGCTTCGGCTATTCCCTGCGGGCGAAAAACCAGCGATATTTCGCGAAAATGCCGCTGGCATCCACGCCCTTTATGGGTCCTGAGCCTAGAAGTTGTCATGAAATTATGACCGCTTGGAGATCAAGGTTCAAGCTCGGTATCCCAATACAGATAATCTAGCCAACTGTCATGCAAATAATTGGGCGGGAACAATCGGCCGTTTTTGTGCAACTGATGAACCGTTGGGCGATAGGGCGGCTGGGCTGGCATCATACCAGCCTCTTGGGGCATCTTGCCACCTTTTTTCAAATTGCAGGGGGCACAAGCGGTCACCACATTGTCCCAACGGGTTTGGCCGCCGCGGGAACGTGGGATCAGGTGATCGAAGGTCAAGTCTGAGCGGCTGCCGCAATATTGGCAGCTGAAACGGTCGCGCAGAAAGACATTGAACCGGGTGAAAGCAGGGTAAAGGGCTGGCCGTACATAGGTTTTGAGGGAAACCACTGAAGGCAGTTTCATTTCGAAGCTGGGGCTGTGGACGCGATGGTCATATTCAGAAACGATATTGACACGGTCGAGAAACACGGCTTTGACCGCGTCCTGCCAACTCCATAGTGACAAGGGATAATAGCTTAACGGTTGATAATCGGCATTCAACACGAGTGCAGGAAAAGCCCCCGGCGACGTCGTGGTGTAGGCTGTACTCATTTGCCCTTACTCCCGGTTTCCCTTTCTGGTTTATGTGTTCCGCTTTGCCTCCA
This sequence comes from Hyphomicrobiales bacterium, assembly GCA_015494185.1. Classification (GTDB taxonomy): domain Bacteria; phylum Pseudomonadota; class Alphaproteobacteria; order Rhizobiales; family S144-35; genus S144-35. Next base: position 11,489 of record WGBT01000095.1, read on the forward strand.
TTGCCCCCATTTGTTTTTGATTCACCAACTTACTTATTGATTTTTTTGGGTTGCTTCCACTGATAAGGAATAATCATTCCGTACAGCGAATGATAACCCTGGTGTCGGCACGGCATAGTATAGGTTTATGACAGCCCTGTGAAGAGGCGATTTTAAGGGGGGAAGCGTTCAGGTTGGTTTGGGCCTCCCCCAAATGGCTTTCTGGAGGTGTCCGTTGCAGGGGAAGCTCGCTTCTGATTCACCAGAAGGATAGCCCGCCATCCTTCCAGACCCATCGTCGCTCACCCAAGAAAGGGTGAGGCGAGCGACGATGGCTCCGGAAGGATGGCTGAGCGGCAATCAGGCTGGGGAGGGGGCACATCTGTCGGGACTTATACAGGAGATTTTAAGAGGAGAAATAATTTTGAAGGGGGAGAGCTTCCCGTTTTGCTTTTTTATATGTTTATGCTTTGAATGTGATCTGCAGGGGGCTTGCTTTCGTTCGTCGAAAGGATGGTTTGAAGGGGAAATGGAGCCAGAGGCTGCCGCGTAAGCTTTGAAAGTAATCATCGAGGAAAACAATCAAGACCAGCCGGCCTGTAAGCCGGGTTCTGTGCGGGCCGGCGCGCCCGAAAAGACGCGCGGCCGTAGATGGCCATTCATCTAGGACGGCCATTGCTGGCGCGCCTCATGCAACCTACCCGGACAGTCAGGGGCTGGAAACGGCCCCGGACCAGAGCGGTTCTGGCCCTCTGGCCCATGCTGTCCCTATTTGGTCTTGCTCCAGGTGGGGTTTACCATGACCGTTCCTGTTGCCAGGTTCGCGGTGCGCTCTTACCGCACCTTTTCACCCTTACCAATGCTTTCATGTCAACATTGGCGGTTTGCTTTCTGTGGCACTTTCCCTGGGGTCGCCCCCGCCGGGTGTTACCCGGCACCTTGTTTCCATGGAGCCCGGACTTTCCTCTGCCAAATTGGACCCCTGTTCGTTGTCGAGCCCATTCGACAGCGGCCATCCGGCCGGCTGGTGCTTTATAAGTGTGTTTTGTGGACCTTGCCGTCAAGTCTTTGGCTGGTCTTTTTGTGGAAGTCTGGTGAAAAGCCTTTTCGGAGAGGTGGAAATCACCTGAATGCTTATAAAGCCTTCAGAGACTATTGACGTGCTGCTAAAATCGGTTATGTATGAGCCTGGGATTCGTTGTGTGTCGGTGTGAAGCAAACGCCAGGCACCGTGATACAGAACAGGGCGCGTAGCTCAGTGGGAGAGCACTACGTTGACATCGTAGGGGTCGCAAGTTCGATCCTTGCCGCGCCCACCATTTCCAATTGCAAGCCGGCACTTTCATCCTTAGACCGAAATCTTCAGCGTTGATTGAAGGAAGGTATCCATGTCCGGGTGGGGCAAGCTTGCGGCTTGGAATGGCGAATATCGTTTTTAAAAGGCTATCGAAATGAAAATCAAAAATTCCATCAAGTCGTTGCGCAAGCGCCATCGTGATAATCGCGTTGTCCGCCGCCGTGGCCGTCTTTATGTTATCAACAAAACCAACCGCCGCTTCAAAGCCCGCCAAGGGTAAACCCGCTAAAGGGACAAGGGGGGCCAGAAGGGGTGATTCGAGGGGATACAAGCTATCAGGAGGGCATCTCTAAGCCTAAGAAGGCTTGGTGAGGCAAGTTGCGGAATGGGCCTAACTTGACAGATGGTGGCTGGTTGTTGGTCAGCGGCTACAACTCCAACCTGTCTTTAACTATTCCCTGCTGAGGGCTTTGTATTTTCAGCCGGATTGCGAAGGATAATATCAATCGCCCCTGATCTTGACTCTCGTCTCTCGACTCTCGTATAGCCTTCAATTTACGAAGAAATCCCAAATGGATACGGAAAACCTAAACGGTCAATGATATTAAATGCCGCCTGTATAAAACCGCTTTAGGGGGGGCAAGCGGTCTTTGGCGAGCTTTCTGAACCCGGCTGCGCCAGCCGGTCATCGAAATCCTCTGTGGCTTCAGGCTTTTACCCCTTTATGGAGCACCGTGCCGTTTTTGCCGACGCGGGCTACGCGTAACATATTGGTGCTGCCCGGGGTGCCAAGGGGGACGCCGGCGGTAATAATGACCTGATCCCCCTGCTTGGCAAATTTCATTTCATAGGCGATGCGGCAGGCGCGTTCCACCATATCATCCAAATCGGTCGGATCGCCCGTCAAACCACAATCGAGTCCCCAGACGATGGCCAGCCGGCGGGCTGTATCCGGGATGGGGGTCAGCGCCAGCACCGGCTGTTCCGGCCGTTCGCGTGCGACACGCAAGCCGGTGGAGCCCGTCGAAGTATAACAGATGATCACCGCCACATTGAGCGTATTGGCAACGGTATGTGCGGCGGCCGAAATCGCGTCCGCCCCGGTGGCCCGCGGAATGGCCTCTTCAGCGTGAATGAGACTGTCATAGGCGGGATCTTGTTCCACCTCATAGGCGACACGATCCATGGTCTTGACAGCCTCAACAGGGTATTTTCCAACTGCTGATTCCGCTGACAACATCACCGCATCCGCCCCGTCGAAAACAGCTGTTGCCACGTCGTTCACCTCGGCACGGGTGGGAAGCGGAGACGTGATCATCGATTCCAGCATCTGTGTGGCAATGACGACAGGTTTTCCGGCCGCCCGCGCCGCCCGGATGATTTTCTTCTGCAGGCCTGGGACTTTTTCAACCGGAAGCTCGACCCCCAAATCCCCACGGGCAACCATCAGCCCGTTGGAAAACTCAAGCACCCGATCAAGATCCTCGATGGCGGAGGGTTTTTCGATCTTGGACATGAGAGCCGTGCGGTCGCCAACAATTTCGCGGGCGGCGATGACATCTTCAGCACGTTGCACGAAGGACAGAGCCACCCAATCCACCCCCAGTTCCGCTGCAAAGGCCAAATCTTCGCGGTCTTTATCGGTCATCGCGCTCACCGGCAACAAAGTATCTGGCAGCGAGATCCCCTTGCGGCTGCTTAGATGGCCGCCAACGAGAACTTTGGCCTCGATACCATCGAAATTGGCTGAGGGCACCTTGGAAACCTGAAGCCGTAATTTGCCATCATCGAGCAGTAACTGATCGCCAATGGCCACACTTTCGAAAATTTCTGGATGGGGCAGTTGCACCCGGTTTTGATCGCCGGGTGTTTGCTTGCGATCGAGTTTGAAGAAATCACCGGATTTGAGATCAATGCCGCCGTTGGCAAAATCACCGATCCTTAGTTTGGGGCCCTGCAAATCGACGAGGATACCAATCGGCCGGCGCAAGTCTTCTTCGATGCCGCGAATGGTCTTGCGCAACTCGACCAATTCTTCATGGCTTGTGTGGCTCATATTGATGCGGAATACATCCGCCCCGGCCTTGAACAGCTCAAGGATCACTTTTTTGTCGGTCGATGCTGGTCCCAGCGTCGCGACGATTTTCACACACCGTCTTCTTCTCATAGGCTTTTACTATCTCCGACAGGCCGGCCGAGAGTTGGTTTCATAAACCGCACCATGTTTCTTCTGAACGTTCTGGGCTAGGCTTGTGTCTAATCTTTCCGCGGGTCTGGCTGGGAAAGAGGAGAGGAAAACAAGCTGAGCGATCCTCAACCAATCCCAGCAGGCTATTTTGTTGTTGTCTCTCCTGGATCCACCAACCGCACTGTCCAGTTATTTTCCTTGACCGTATCGACCTCGAAAAAACCAGAGCGGCGATAGCCCCGTTTGGCACAATCGAGGACACCACGAATGGTGAACGCCTTGTCGGCAGTGCACATGTAAGCCTTGCCGGACCATTCACCGCCGCGGTCATAGTCAATGGCGTGAATATAGTAATAACGCGCCACCAGATTGCCTTTCAACAAGGTTTCGCAAGTGTGGGATGGGACATTCCACCACCCCTCGGTTGTCCAACCGTCTTTGTCCTTGTAGCCAATGGCAACGCCGACACGGCTGGCCGTTGCATTGCAGAGCTTCAGGTCGGCAAGGGCTTGCGGGACGGCTGTGGTTGATGAAATGAGCAATGCAAGCCCCGCGCTTTTCCCCAAAGCTCGTAAGCTTGCTTGTTTTTTGCGACGAAATGACCGATAGGCCAGACGCCACGTCACACGGCTTGTCCGTCGATGCCACCTCTTGAACCTATTGCGTTGCTCTATTGCTTTCATATCTTTCGAGCTCTCTATTTCCAGTCGTTCCAATTTGCATCGAGCCTATTCGATTACAGTGTCTTCACACTCTATTGGTCTTCACACTCTATTGAATGAACATAGAAATCAACATATCGAACAGAAAGCCCCGCGATGGGGGAGGCAGAACTCATCAGAACCGATGGAAGCTGTCTTAGAAGCCCTGGTATGATTAACACAAGTGCCCTATTGGGTCGACTGGAATTATACAAAACTTGAGGAATGTGATGGGACAATCTATTCCAGCGCCACCTCTTGGCCTGCGCTCCATTTTCCACCAAAAACCATAGGCGGCGGCAAGGTTGGCTAATCATGACCAAAGGGTCTTTGGGTCTTATTATGACCACAGGGCCTTGGTCTTATTCAGAGGTTCCTCAAAGCTCTTGAAAGCTCTTGGCCGTCTTTGTGAACGACCACTGGGGGCTGTTTTCGGGCTTTGAATTCATTGCGTGAATTTGGCTGGACATGGCTTAGAGGCGGGGGGAATTGTAAGGAGGTGCGATTGCCTGCAGCGGTCCCGTGAAATCGTCAAGCGCCTGCTCTTGCAATTCAAAGTATAAAAACCGCGCCGGATTGACGGGGCCTGGCAAGGTGAGCTGACCGCTGGGCACCTGCCTAAATCCAAGCCGGCGGAAATAGGGCCAATCACCAACCAATAACACCAGCCGGTAGCCCAGTGTCTTGGCGGTTTTCAAGCCATGCCGCACCAGCGCCGAGCCGATTTGCCGCCGTGCATACTCTGGTTTGACCACCAACGGGCCAAGCAGCAGGGCACCAGATTGCTGTGGTGTGGCAACCGGGGTGAAATAGACGGCGCCGACGAGCTCGGTTCCGGCTTCGGCGACAAAGCTTAGCCGTGGATCGGGGCCGCTCTGTTCGCGAATTCGATAAGAGGTGCGGGCAAACCGGCCGGGGCCGAAGACTTGGTTGAGAATGGCCTCCAACTCAACCGCATCACCTGCTTCGGCGCGGCGTATTTGTTCCGTTTCCAGCTTGATTGCGCGGCTTGAATGCTTCTCGGCCAATTGCAGCTCCCGCCAATTCCTGTTCACCAATCTTCTTTCCGTGGCACACCATGGAAAATTTCTGCGATTCGGTTGCGGGCGCCGGTGGCGGTTTGCTCAGGGAGCGCATCGATCGGAAAAAAGCCCTGTTCGACAATTTCGCGATTAGGCGCGGGAACCTGGTCACGCTGCCAGTGCCTGATCACATAGAAGGCGATGTGATCATTGGGAAAGGCTTGAAAATTGGCAAACAGCCCATGCAATTCCGGCTCGCCGCATATTCGTGTGCCGGTTTCTTCGATGAGTTCTCTGTGTAATGCGGCGGTAACCGTTTCACCGCGTTCGACGCCCCCGCCGGGAAAATGCCAGCCGGGCCGGTAACTATGACGCACCAACAACACCTGGTTTTCCGGGGCAATGATCATGCCTTGCACGCCTAAGGTGTGGCTACGTGTCAAGCGCCACCATTTTTGCATTAATCTTAATGGTAATTCTGTCACCCCGGTTTTCCTCATGTTGTCACCGGCGTCATGATCTGATTTGCTCTTTGATACCCTAAAAACTCTCATTTTGGTGTTTTTGGCAAGAGGAGAAGAGCACCTGTCGGCAATGCTGGTTTTAGGCCTAGGGAAATCCCTTATACGCCATAACTGTCTGATATGTATGTATAAAACATCTGTTCTGCGGCTAAAAATTTAATCCGTAGGGGGAGGGATGGGGGAAGGAATTGCGACAAATTGTAATTTTTTGCTGGTGCTTCGGCCCGTAATATGTACAATAGCTCTTGTCTGGATGGCATCCGGGATTGTGCGCCGCGGGTTGGCAGACCGTTTGGGATGCAACCTGAATTTTATGGCGTAAGCGCCAAAGCGTTGATCATTTTTGTGCCTTTTTTTCGGTGCAAGAATACGACGTGCGGGGACGAACTTTAGAAGTTGGCCGTTGTTCCAATGCAATGGCTATCATGTTTTAAAAGTTTCCGACCGGATGGGGGATCATCCTCAATACGAAATAAATTTTGACGATTCAAACGAGGGGAGGAATTATGCCCAAGCTAAATCGTCGTGAATTCACGAAAATCATGGGGGCAGCAGGTGCTGTCGCCGGTACGTCCGCTATGTCCATGCCTGCCATTGCGGCTGGTAAAGGCAAAGTGGTCATCATCGGTGGGGGGATCGGCGGTTCAACCGTGGCCCATCACATCAAGAAGAAAGCTCCAAGCATCGACGTGGTCTTGATTACCGCGGCGAAAGACTATACGACTTGCTTCTTCTCAAACTGGTATATGGCCGGGTTGCGGAGCTTTTCCGACATCACCCACGACTATTCCGGCCTTGCCAAATTGGGCGTGAAGGTCGTTGTCGATACCGCTGTTGGCGTCGATACGGCGAAAAAGACGGTGTCCCTCAAGGGCGGCGGGACCGAGTCTTATGACAAGCTCGTCGTCTCACCGGGCATTGACTTCAAATGGGATACCATTGAAGGTTATGATGCCAAAGTGGCTGAAAAAATCCCGCATGCCTGGGTCGGCGGCTCTCAGAGCAAGATTCTGAAGGCTCAGCTCGATGCCATGGCCGATGGGGCAACCTATATTCAAGCACCTCCGCCCAATCCGTTCCGTTGTCCTCCTGGGCCGCAAGAACGGGTGTCGCTCATCGCCTATATGTTCAAGAAGAAAAAGCCGAAATCAAAGATCATTACCCTGGATCCGAAGCCGAAATTCTCCAAAGGCCCAGCTTTCATGGCCGCTTGGAAAGAGCTTTATCCTGGCATGATCACCGCCAATCTCTCGACCAATAAAGATGAGCATTTCCGTGTCGTGAAGGTTGATCCGAGCACCAATCAGGTGACCACCAAAGGCGGTGAGAAATTCGGTAAGAAGGGCGATGTTCTCAACATCATTCCCGCGCAAAAAGCCGGTAAAATTGCCTTTACGGCCGGTCTGACAGAAGGTGACTGGTGCCCAATTGATCCGGTTGACTTCTCATCGACAAAAGCCAAAGATGTGCATGTTTTAGGTGACGCCTCGATCGCCAAGCCGATGCCGAAATCCGGCTTCTCAGCCAACAGCCAGGCCAAAGTGGTGGCCGCTTCAATCGTACATGCGCTTGGTGGCGGCAAAAAACCGAAGTCGAAATACCGCAACACTTGCTACTCGGCAATTGACGGTGATTCGGCCATCAAGGTTGGTGTCGCTTATCATGTTACCGATCTTGGCGAATTCCAGAAGGTGCCGGGGACTGGCTTTGTCTCCAAGCCAACCGATGACCGCAAGAAGTGGGACGAAAACTTTGGTCAGGCCGAAGCCTGGTACAAAGGGATCACGGCGGATACTTTTGCCAAAGGCTAATAAAAGCTTCTGCAAGATTCTGAAGCAATCTTACGGAGGGGGGGCCCGAAAGGGTGCCCCTTTTTTTGTGGGAGATGTTGTGAATTTTATTTGTAAATTCAGTGTCTTACGCCAAGATTCCCTTCCTTGATCTTGACTGGTTTTACCGCGGCGCATTTCCTCGCTGGACGCCCAGATGCACCCCTTGAATTAGCACCCGCCAGTTCTGCGGGTTTCAATACCGCCCAGTGTGGAAATGCGTTCGGCCTTGCGGGGGGCCTGACCTGCCTATCTGGTGCGTTGTGGGCTTTGCCCGATACCAGTATTGCGCTGCAGGTTAGGCCTTCCATATGAACCGGATGTTTTATAAAAACGATCCAAGATCAAGGGCCCTTGGTGTAGGGGGAATTTTGGGGGCAGCGGCGCAGAAAGCCAAGCATGACGGGCTTCCTGATTTTAATTTTACAGCCTCTGTTTTTCATTGATAGTTTTTTCAGCCCGCTAGCTGGGGTGTTTGCCACGCAGAACCTGAGGGGCGGCCAATAATGTTGGGGTCAGCACCAAAGTCAAAAGGGTGGCAAAGGTGAGGCCGAAAATAATCGCCGTTGAGAGTTGCACCCACCAGAAAGAGGTCAGAGTGCCGTAAATCACCTTACGATCGAAGAAATCAAGTGACACTTGTAATGCCATGGGCAATAGGCCAAAAATGGTGGTGACAGTGGTCAAAAGCACGGGGCGGAGACGTTGCGCGCTGGCATGAATTGCCGCTTCAACGGCATCCAATCCTTGGGCGCGAAAGCGATTGAATGTGTCGATCAGCACGATTGAGTTGTTCACGACAATGCCCGCCAGGGCCACCACTCCGGTTCCGGTCATGATGATCGAAAAAGTTTGATGGGTGATCAGCATCCCGGCCAGAACTCCAACAACGGACAAGACAACCGTCAGCAAAGTGATAAAGGTTTGATAAAAGCTGTTGAATTGGGTCACCAGGATCATAAACATCAAAAACAAGGCGCCCGCCATGGCCTTGCCCAGAAAGGCGCCTGCCTCTTTCTGCTCTTCATCGGCGCCGCGGAATTTGGTTTCAATGCCCGTGGGGAAGTGTTGGGTTTTGAGCCATTGGCTGATTTCGCGGATTTTTTCGGAAGGCAAAACGCCATTCCCCACATTGGCTTTGACATACATCGAATAGCGGCCATTGGAACGCGCAATGGTCGAGACTTTGGGTTTTGCACGCCGGGTAACGAAATAATGCAACGGAACAAGTCCTTCGTTCGTGAGCACCCGCAATCGGTCGAGTTCCGAGAGATGGCGCATAGGCGCGGGATAGCGGATCCGGATTTCGACTTCATCTTCAGAATCATCGGGGCGGTAAGTGTCCAGTAAAATGCCATTGGTGACGAGTTGGACCATGGCCCCAATGGTGGCAATATCGGTACCAAACCGTCCGGCTTCACGCCGGTCGACTTCAATAACCCATTCGATTCCGGGTTGAGGGCTGGTGTCTTCGATATCGCGCAGGTCCTCAAAATCCTGTTCGAATTTCTGGCGCAGCTTACGGGTGACTTTTAAAACCGTTTCCCACTCCGGCCCCAAGACCTGAAGCCGGATATCTTTGCCCGTGGGCGGCCCATCTTCCCGCTTGCGAACCTCGACGACGATGCCAGGAATGGTCTTCACCCGCTGCCGGATTTCCGCAAGGATTTCCTTGCCGGGGCGGCGGTCATTGAAATCCTTAAGCTCGATGATGATGGTGCCGATCTTGTCCACCGGCGAATCCTGTCCGGCTCCTTGAAACTGGGCGGTGATATCATTGCCGCCGCCAATAGTTGTGAAAACGGCCGCAAGCCCTTCAACCGCCAAAACCTGTTCCTCCACCTGTTGGACAAGAGCCAATTGTTCAGCGGGTGAAAGATTGCCACGGGCCGAGACGAAAATGATGGCTTGTTCCGGTTCCGTATCGACGAAAAATTCCACCCCACGGCCCCATTGGGAAAAGGCCGCAATGACTGTGATGATCAGGCCAACAGATACAATCATGACCCGGATCGGATGCGCAATCGCTCTTTTCAGAAAGCGCAGATAGGCGCCGCTTAAGCCTGCCAGTTTGAGGTCATCGGTTCTGGTGGTGCCAGAAAGCTGTTTGGCGGCCTCCCTTTCCGCCGCTGTTGTCTGTTTGCGTCCCAAATAACGGCCCAAGACCGGCAGGAAAATCAGCGCGGTGATCAGTGCGGCTGTCAAGACGACGATCACCGTGATCGGCAACAGGCTCATGAATTGTCCGGCCACCCCAGGCCAGAACAACAGCGGGAGGAACGCCGCCAAAGTGGTTGCGGTTGAAGAAACGATGGGCCAGAACATCCGCTGCGCCGCCAGAATATAAGCCTTGTCACGGGGGAGCCCATCGGCGATTTTGCGATCGGCATATTCAACGATGACAATCGCCCCATCGACCAGAATGCCGACCGTGAGCACCAGCCCAAACATCAGCATCATGTTGACCGATAAGCCAAACAGCCCAATCAACAAAAACCCGATCATAAAGGAAGCCGGGATCGCCAAGCCTACGAGCAAGGCCGAGCGCGGACCAAGCACGGCAACGATGACGATCATCACCAGGGCGATTGCGGTCATGATCGCCGATTGCAGCGATCCCAAAATTTCAAAAATCAGCTTCGATTGATCAAGGGCAAAACCAACCTCGACATTGGCGGGCCAGCTGGCGGCTGCGGCGGTGACAAGCTTGCGAACCTGGCGGTTGGTTTCGATGATATTGGTGCCCGTGCGCTTGACGATTTCGAGTATCAAGGCGGGTTTGCCATTGAAGCGGCTATAAGAGGTTTGGTCTTTGAAAGTGCGGCGGATGGTGGCGATCTGGCCCAGGGTGACAACAGCCTCACCGGTCGATAAAACCGGCAGGTTGTAAACATCCTCTGGCGTTTCGATCAGCCCCGGAACCTTGACTGAAAAACGGCCTTTTGGGGTGTGCAAGGTGCCCGCGGCGATCAATTGATTGTTGCGGGTGATGGCAGTGATGAGTTGCTGTTGACTGATATTGTAGCTTTCAAGCCGTGCGGGATCGATCTCCACTTCAAGCAGTTCTTCGCGATGCCCTTTGAGTTTCACTTCCAGAACCGAAGGAATGGCCTCAAGCTGATCTTGCAATTTGCGGGCAAGGGAAAACAGGGTGCGCTCTGGCAAATCGCCGGAAATCGCCACCACAATCACTGGAAACAGCGAAAAATTGATCTCATGAACCGTTGGCTCATCACGATTGGGGGGGAGTTTGGCCTTCGCCCGGTCAACCTTTTCGCGGATCTCACGAGAGGCTTTTTCATGGTCGGTCCCGGACAGAAATTCCAGCACGATGGCCGCATGCCCTTGAGCCGCAAAGCTCTGAATTTCCTTTAATCCTTCGAGCCCGCGAAGTTCCGCCTCCATTGGCTTGACCAGCAGCCGGTTGGCATCTTCTGGCGAAATCCCCTGAAATGGGATCGAAACATAAAAGACCGGGATATCGATATCAGGTTGGGCCTCTTTCGGGATGGTGATGTAAGTGATCGTGCCGGCGATTACCATCACGATCAGCAAGGTCAAAACGGAACGGGGCCGATTGAGAATGGCTGTGAGCGCGGATGCAATCATTGAATCCTGCCCCCATCGATGGATCGCTGTTGCCCGATAGAGCGATAGGTTCGAGGGCTGGCGATGGCCGGGTTACGGGGAGAGGGGACGGCGGGGCGGACCAAAACCTTTTGCCCCTCGCGGACATAGTTCTGTCCAATGCGAATGATCCGCTCAGTTGGGTTAAGTCCTGTGACCCAAATGCCGTTTTTGTCATTGGCGAGAATTTTGACCGGTTTGAAATGCACGATATTGCCGTGATCGACAGTGCGCACGCCCATCCGGCCATTGGCGTCGAGCACCAATACGGAAGGGGGGAGAAGATGGCCGCGGGTTCGCGCCAAGGGAATTTTGAGGGTGGTTGTGATGCCGCTGCGTAAACGGTTGGCAGGGTTGCGAATTTCCACTTCGATCTTGAAGGTTCGGGTTTGGGGGTTGGCCATGGCGGCGATATAGCGGATGCGGCCGCTGACAGCTTCACCGGTGACGAGTTTGGCGGTTGCGCGTTGGCCGGTTTTCAATTTTGCAATGTCATTTTCCGACACTTCAGCGACAACAAGAAGAGGATTGAGGCGAACCATCGTTGCGCAAGTCCCGCCCACGGGCAGATAAGCTCCCTTTCTGGCGGGCTGTTCCTCGATGATACCATCGATGGGGGCGGTGATTTGGGTATAGTCGAGATCGAGCCGGGCACGTTCTGTCTCCGCAACGGCTGTTTGATAACGGGCTTTGGCCGCCAGTAATTTGGTTTTGGAAGCGTGTCCCTTGGCGTAAAGACGGCGTGTTGCCAGATATTTTTGCCGGGCCTCGGCCTGTTGGGCCCGGGCTTGGTCGAGGCGTGCGGGCCTGACGCCTTTTTCGAGCGCGCAAAGCAAAGTCCCAGCCTTCACAAATTGCCCTTTACCGTTGTGAATGTGACGCACAATGCCCGCGGTTTGCGCCCGAACCTGAACTTGGGCTTCGGCCTTTGTGTGCCCGCGCAATTGCAACATGGCATCGCGCTGCCGTGCCGTTGAGATCATGGTCTGGACGGTAAAGGCCGGGAGGGGAGTAGAGGTTGGAACGGTAAGTTTTGCAGTATGCGTGGGGTGTCTTGAAGGCGGGTTGGCTTTGTGTCCCCCAATAATGATTTCCCCGCTCAAAAACCACGCCGCGATCAATAGAGTGATCAGCATGGCCCCGCTGTAAGTATTGCGCGGAATTAACCGCAGCCAAGATTGTGAGTATTGCAAAAACTGGCGTTTTTTCGATTGTGGCACATTGGCCTTCTTCATTGTTTTATCGTTACCTCGACCGGAGCCCCCCGGCCCTCCCTTGAAATAGAGCACATCCGATCGCCGATGTGCAAGCCAGAGCATGGAATGGGCATTTGGGAGCCGTCTCTTTGCAAGAGCGAAATCGCTGGAAATAAATAATGAAAAGGATTGCGTTTTTTACCACGATCCGAGCGATGACATGCTTTGCAACATTCTTGGCGGCA
>WGBT01000096.1 GCA_015494185.1 Hyphomicrobiales bacterium
CGCATCAAGGCCCGTGATTATCATTTCGTGCTGCTTGATTACCACATTCCGGGCCTTGACGGTGCGGCTGTGGCCGAGCAGGCGGGGCCTCGTCAATCTGATGGGGAAGCGCAAAATCTGATCGCCATTACCGGGGATCCGGAGGGCTTGCAAGCCAAGGCCCAAGCTGCGGAAAAATTCCAAGCCATTTTGCCCAAACCCTTGGTGATGGAAGATTTGATGGGGGTGATCGGCAAACTCAAATCCGGGCGCTGTGAGCCAAGTTGCATCAATGCAGCACCTGAGAGCGGCTTTGAGCACAAGCAGGTCAGTGTCAAAGTGTTTCCTGACTTTTCGGCGCCAGTGATCACAGAGCGTTTTGAGGCGCTGATCAATTCACTGGAAGAATCGCCCCAAGGAATCATTCTGGCCCCAGGATTTGATCTTCATGAGGTGCGCCGGTTCCGGGCCCGCGGTGAACATCATCTGTTGCCAATCATTGACTTCACCGGGCAGCTCGATGACATCGGTGTGGATTTGCAATTGCAGCCGCTCGATGCCGAGGCCGAGCGCAAAATGATTGAGGTGATGGCGGAATTTTACCGCAAACGCCAGGTTTTGCCAGCAGCTATTCGCCATGCCATGGATGATGAGACCCGGCTGTTGAGCTATCTTTATGTGCGAGGTCTGGGGTTGCGCCCGGTATGCGTTCCCGATCAGCCGCAAGTCTATCAATTCTCGCAATTTGTCCCGCAGGTGCAGGTCCGGGAAACCGCCGACCGGCTGGTTGAGCAGGGGCTGTTACGCCGTGAATTTGTCGATCGGGTACATGTTTGCACCAGTTGTGGTTCGGCGCGCACCAATGTGCGGGAGGAGTGTTCAAGTTGCCGTTCGGCGAATCTCGAAGAAGTGGCCATCGTGCATCATTTTGCCTGTGCCTATCAGGGGCCGCCCTCGGATTTTCGGCAACAAGATGGTTCTCTGGTCTGCCCGAAATGCCAAGTCGCCTTATTGCATTATGGCACCGATTATGACCGGCCGGGCAAGATTCATCAGTGCCGGGATTGCGGCCATAGCGGTTCGGAACTTTTGGTTGGTTTCAAATGTTTCGACTGTGGGGCTCATTATGATGGTGAAACCATGCCGGCGGTCGATCACTACAATTATGAACTGGCGGAGAAGGGGATTGAATTTCTGGAAACGGGCCAATCCAATACTTTCGCTGCGGCGGGGCCCTTTATGGCCGGGGTGTTGCCGCTGGAGATCGTCTGGGAAGTGTTGGCGCTCAGCCGCAGTCCCAAGCCGCCGCAATTCCTGCTTGGCGAAATCCATTATGGCAATGCCGCGGCAATCGAGCAGACGGCCGGGCCGATGGGGCTGAAAGCCGTGCGTGAGATTGTCCGCGAACGGTTGCGCAGTTTCATTGGAGATGGCGGGGTGGTGGCAAGCGGCCGCGATTTCGACTATTTCCTGGTGCCCGATACCACACCTGAAAGGTTCAAGAAGGATGAGCCGGATCTGATTCGTTGGTGTGTCGAGACCCTTGCCCAGGATCCGGATTTGCAGATCAAGACCTATAACGGGGCCGGCTTCCTGTTGCCGCCGGGACAGGCCTAAAGGCGCGTATGGAGGTGCAGGAGTTATGGGGCCTGAGCTGATCACCGATGGTTTCGATTATCTGACAGGGATGAGCCTGCTCGGGCTGGTGCTATTGTTTTGGTACAATATCGTCTTCGATATTCCGCGCTATACGGTGGCGTTTCTGGCCTTTGCGGTCAATCGCTTTTTTGGGCGGCTGATGCGGCGCCGGGGGCGTGATGCGCAGCGGTTTTGGGACAGTCCAGTGACAACGCCCCGGCGGGATGGCAAATTCCGGGTGTCGCTGATCGTTGCCGGCCATAATGAAGAAGACAGTATCGAACGTTGTGTTGATTCACTGCGCGAGCAGAGTTTCAATGAATTCGAGATTATTCTGGTCTCAGATGGTTCCACCGACAATATGGCCGAGGTTTGCGCCGATCTGGTGCGCCGCGGCAAGGCGCACAAATTCTTTGCCACCGATCTGCGTTGTGGCAAGTCGGCGGCGGTCAATCTTGCTGACCGGATGGCCGAGGGCGAATTCATCATCAATGTGGATTGTGATTGTTCCTATGAACGCGATGCCATGGCGAATGTGCTGGCGCCGTTTGCCGATCCTAAAGTTGGGGCGGTCTCTGGCGATATTCTGCCGCGTAATGGCGACCGATCGCTGATCGCCGCTTTTCAGATGATCGAATATCTGATCTCGATTTCCCTTGGCAAACGGGTGGCTGACATGTTCGATCAGGTGACCTGTGCTTCTGGGGCCTTTGGCGCCTTTCGCAAGACCGCACTGGCGCAAATCGGCGGTTGCGATGTCGGCGGGGCGGAGGATTTCGATCTGACCCAGCGGATGCGCAATCTCGGTTGGAAAATCCGCTTTGCCGGCGATGCGCTGTGTTTCACCGATGTTCCGGCAACCCGCAAGGCGCTGACCGGGCAACGCATGCGCTGGGACCGTGATATCTATCGCATGCGAATGCGCAAATTCGGCCGGCTGATGAACCCGTTTTCAAAGAGTTTCTCCCTGCCGGAAACCCTGCACCAGCTTGACTTCTTGATCTTCAATCTATTGGGGGCCGTGGTCTTTCCGATCTATGTTCTCTGGTTGTTTGCGCTTTATGGGGATTTTGCCGTGTCAGTTCTGGTGGCGGCCCAGCTTGGTCTTATCATTCTCGATGCGTTTTCTTATCTGTTGGCGGTGCAGATGACCGGGCGCTGGCACTTGATGCCTTATCTGATGTTCATTCCCGGCTATGGGATCTTCAACGGTTATTATATGCGCTTTGTGCGGTTGTTCGCCTATCTTCGGGAATGGATTTTTGACGAGTCGCGCACCGATCACTATGTTCCGGCGCGGTCGCGCTATGCGAGGAAGTGGTGATGATCAAACAGCTTCGAAAACCGCGCCGCATCGACCAGTTGAAAAACGATGTCCGCTCCGCCACCGCCCGGCCACGTCATCGCGGGCGGCTGATCTATCTTGGCCTGTTGATCACCTTTGTCTTGGTGCTGTTGGACCACTTCGCCGGCAGTATCGTGTTTTTGCGCGCCGATGGCATGGTGCTCAAAAAACGCTATGTGATCGCAGCACTTTATCCGGCGCGCATCACTGAGGTCTTGGTGCGTGAGGGACAACAGGTTGACAAGGGCACCCCGTTGATTCGCATCGAGTCGGCCGAGATTTTGCGCCAGATTGCGGATATTTCCGCCCGTAATGCAGAACTGACGGCGAAGCTAGCGCAACTGAAATCCCGTGCCGCTGCGGTCAGGTCACTGCTGCCGGTGGCCGAGCAGAATGCCATGTTGGCCAAGCAGACCATGTCCAGCGTCGAGCGGCTCAAGGGGCATTCCTTGGCCACGTCAGAACGGGTCGGGCGCGCCTATCGGGGGCGTTTGGATTCCCTGTCACGGGTTGCCGAGCTGAAGGCCGAGGCGGAGACCGTGGCGCAGGAGATGAAATTGCTGGAAGCAGCCCGGCAGGAAGCCCAAAGTGCGCTCAAGCGGCTGCAAACCTTTTACAATGACGGTCTGGTGTTGTCCCAGGTGCGCGGAACGGTGGGGCCCAACATTCCATCCCCAGGTGACGTTCGCAATATTGGCGAAGATATTTTGTCGATCTATACCGGTGAGGCCTTCGTATTTGCTTATTTGCCCGATGAATATCTGTTTTCCGTGCGCCCGAAACAGAAGGTGCGGGTTGTGTCAGGACCAGACCGCATCACCGGTCAGGTGAGCGAGATTTTGCCCGTTGCCGATGCTTTGCCTGCGGAATTTCAAAATATTTTCAAGCCGCGCGAGCGCAGCCGTCTTATTCGTATCATGTTGCCTCAAACACACCCCTTTGCGGTTTCGCAAAAAGTCTTGGTGCGCGGTAAACTTTTGCCAGACCTATCTCCAACGGCCCAGCGGTTGCTTGCTGATTATGCGCGCGAATTAGCGCAGCAATGGCAACAGATGCCAGCGGTTTTGTGGGCCCGTATTCGGCAGATCGTTCGTAAAGTTGGTTGGAACTTGGCCGATTATGCGAAGCCGATTATGCGAATTCTTCAGAGCTAAGAGGGCCGGGGGGAATTCACATTCGTCTTATGCCGCAGGTAGGGCCGCTTGCCAGTGCTACAGAGGGAACTTATTCTCTTCGCTAAGAGGGCTGGCCAATGGTTTGGTGAAATGTCATCAAAAATAAAAATATAGGCTTTTCAGTGGTGTTGGCCTTTTGGCCTATATGAAACAGGGAGGTTGTTATGGCGAATTTAAGGGAGGCCCTTCTAGAAGGGGGCTTTGGGCTTTGGGGGCTTTTGGGGCTTGGCGGGCTGGCTTTGGTCGTGGGGCTGTTTGGTTTGGCGCTATTGCGGCGTGCGTCAGCGCGGGAGCAAACGGTTTCAAAGCCGCAAATGGCAGCAGCCAAAGCGGCCGAAACAGCCCAAACAGACGAAACAGATGGCAAAGCAACCGTTAAAACGGCCGAGCCTGAACAGGTTGTGGCAAGTCATGAAGGTATTCGTATCGTTACACCAGCCATAAAGCCCCCAGAAGCGGACCAGCAGCCCGCGATTCCTGATTTGGCGCAATTGGCATTACAGCAGGCGATGAAATCGGCCAACATTTAGGGGGGAGCAAGGCAGTCTGTGAAGGGGTGTTTTTGGGTAGCAAAACTCGCTGATCTTTGGGATCACTGGCAAGGGCTGGGATGAGTTTGGGGGCTGGATGAGTGCCTGATTTCGTGTTCACCGTAGCGCTGTTTGCTGGCGTTGTTGTTGGATGATCCAGCCGGTATTGTCGATCAGCCGGAGCGTTCGGGCGTGAAATCTGCGGCCGATATGTTCCGGGATACTCTCCTGGTCGGTGATGGACAAGAATTTGGCGATACTATTGTAAATTGCTGTTATATCTCTTTTCAGCTGCCGATTTGCTTGGGTGAAATTTTGCAAACTGGTCCGTTCTGATAAGGGGGCGGCATTTTGTGGGGCTTGTACGGCAAGCCGGTTGTGGGCGGCTTTCTGTTGCGTCTCGATACAGGCTAGATCCGCTGCCATCAGGTGGTGGTTGAGAGTGGCCGGTGAACTTCCGCTCATGGCAGGGGCGGTTAGAACAGCTTCGGTATAGCGGGTGACCAGATCGGGATCGACATCGATCCGCCGTTCACTGAATTGCGAGCCGGTATGAGTGCCAGAAAATGGCTCAGAAGCCGCCGGCGAAAATGACTCGGTTGCCAAAGCCATCAGGCTTGGTGCCCCCGATACGGATTGGCGTTGAAAACAGGCCAGCAGACTTTCGTACGGCAGGGGCAACGCTTGCCCGCTTGCCTTGGGGGCCTGCTGGCTCTGACCTCCAAGCGAGGATGGTTGGGCTGTGGCGGCAAGAGGGGAGATGTTTTGTGCCGTACAACCAGCAAGCATGAGGAGGAAAGCAAAGGGAAGGCTTGCGATCTTGAAGGGGCGTAGATAGGCCGTGAAAACACCGTGACGCAACAACATGAACAAAGGTTCCCCCACTGCAATTTCCTTCCCTCTGCAAGCCACCATTGTCCCGCTGTTTTCCCCCCCCCGCTGTTTCCCTCTATGGCCGTGGATTATGATCCCTGCAAGCCCTTGCCCCCGCCGGCTTCCCCCCATGGTCATCGCTTATGCTC
>WGBT01000097.1 GCA_015494185.1 Hyphomicrobiales bacterium
CAGATAATATCAAAAAAGCGGAAAAACTTGCCGCCCTTGACTTACGTGATTTAACCATCCGTGTGCAAAAGGAGCTCATTCGGATTGGCTGTTATGATGGACCTGTCAATGGTCAGTGGCAAGGGGCCACGCGGCGGGCTTTGGTTCGCTTTACCCGGTTTACTGAGACCCAATTGGTCACGGATCGTCCCAGCCGTGTGGCTCTCGAAGCGTTGAAATTGCGCAAGGGGGACATTTGTTTGCTTCGTGCGCGCAAACGGGAACGGCGCCTCGCTGAGCTGCGAGCCGAAAAGGAATTGCAAGAACAAGAAGAAGAGCCCGTGAGTCTGAAATTGCTTGCCGGGGATGGTTCGCTTCGTTCAACGGCCGATACCGCAAGCGAACCTGACCTGCGTTCGCCAGAAGCGGTGCGCGGCTATCTTGCCGTTTTGATCAAGACGCAGTTGCGCCGCCTTGGTTGTTTTCGTGGCCGGATTGCGGCAACTTGGGATGCTGAAGCGCAGGACGCGATGGTGCTTTACAACTATTATAGTCACACCAATCTTCCCGTTGATGTTCCAGCACGGCACGCGCTCAAAATATTAACACAGACACGTAATATCGTTTGTCCCGTTGGTTGTTTTATCAAGGGGAATAATGGCGGCGATGAGGAGGAGAATGATCGTCGTTGTGTCAACCCCCAAGCTTTACGCGGGGCCAAACGCAGCCTTGAAGCCAAGCAAGACGCTATAGTCGAGCCAACTAACTCACAACTCCCTTCCCGCCCCTAGAGCACAAGTCCTTCAAGTGGGAACCAGTTTTCGAATCAATTGTGCAGCAAAACAAGATTCGAGAGCAAAAGCCGATTCTCATGTGATCGGATTTTGCTCTAGAGCAAAATCCTGTCAGTTAGAATCAATTTTCTTTGCGGGGGGATTCTTATTGGTTCGTGAATATGCGCCTTCTCTTCTGAATACTGATTTGGGAGGGAGATATGCCGCGTGCCTATTCAATTAACTTGCGTGAACGCGTTATCCGGGCTGTTGAGGCGGGGATGTCCTGCCGCCAGGCGGCCAGAGCCTTCAAGGTGAGTGCAAGCACCGCCGTCAAATGGGTTCAGCATTGGCGCCGGACCGGCACAATGACGCCTAAACAGATTGGCGGCTATAAGCGCCGCAAGCTTGATCCGCACAAGGAGTTTGTGCTGGAACTGGTCCAAAGAAAGCCGGATTTAAGCCTTGAAGAACTGCGTCAACTCTTGGCAGATGAGGGGATCCGTGTCGGCTATGGCACTTTATGGCGGTTCTTCAGACGACAGAACTATTCGGTTAAAAAAAACGGCTCACGCCGAGGAGCAAACCCGCGAAGATGTGGCCAAGGCGCGGAAACTCTGGCGGGAAATGCAACCCAATCTCGACATTAAGCGATTGGTTTTTATTGATGAAAGCGGGTTCAATACCAAGATGGCAAGGAGACGTGGCCGCTGTCTGCGCGGTCGGCGCCTGGTTGCGGCTATTCCCCACGGCCATTGGAAAACCCTGACTTTCATTGCGGCTCTGCGTCATGACCGTATTGATGCCACGATGGGGATTGACGGGGCAATGGATGGCCCGGCCTTCGAAGTCTATGTTCGCGAATTTTTGTGCCCAACCCTGTCAAAGGGTGACATCGTGATAGCTGACAATCTGTCAACGCACAAAATTGCCGGCGCCCGGGAGGCCGTAGAAAAGGCGGGGGCTGATCTTTTTTTTGCCGCCCTATTCACCCGGCTTTAATCCAATTTTGAAATGATGTTTTCCAAGCTCAAAGCGCTGATGAGAAAAGCGGCAAAACGGACCATCGATACTCTTTGGCCCGCCATCGGCGAAGCCCTCGATCACTTCCCCACCCAAGAATGCACAAATTTCTTCCGCCACGCCGGTTATGCGTAAAACTAAACGGATTTTTCTCTGGAAACCTGTCTTTAAACCGCCAGATATATAAGGGCCCTTAATCTTGGCCAGTTTCACCGCGACGAATTTCCGCGCCGGCGGTTTTGGAATCCGCAGGACTATTTGTCGTCAATTTAAGGGG
>WGBT01000098.1 GCA_015494185.1 Hyphomicrobiales bacterium
CCGGCTGAAACCTGTCCTTACTTTCCATGGTGAGCGTTTTTGCATTTTCATGAGCTCTGTCAAGGATGTAACCGCTTCGCGGCCGCCAAAGGCGGTCCTTGACAGAGCTCATGAAAATGCCAGTGTCTTACCATGGAAAGTAAGGACGGATCTGCCCCTTTCTACCTTTCTATAATGTGTTTAAGAGTGGGGGAATATCGGTCTTCACACCCAATCAAAGCATCAAACCTGCCTTTTGCATTCCCCACAGCAAATTCAAACAGTCTGCCAGCGGCCCTGCCGCCTTCTCACACACTTACACAATCAGCGTTTTTTCTTGGTGTAGCAGAGAGTTACATCTGTGGTGCAATTGACGTAAAAATTGCCCAATATGGGGAAACAGTCGTATTGAACATCGACCAGTTTGGCGATCCCGGCGTCGATATCTTTCTGTTCCACCCCAATGGCGATTTGCTTGGAGACTTCCTTGGTTTTCTCCATGCCAAAGTATGGGATGACTTCCCGGTAGCGTACGATATCGACGCATTTGTGTTTCTTCTTCAGCGCTCTTAACTTCTTCAAAGGCATCCCGAATTTATCGACTTCGACGGTCTTTTGCGCTTTTACCGTTGTTTGAGGCTCTGCCGCAAAGGCCAATATCGGCCCCATCCCCAGCGCCATCATCGCAATTACAAACTTTAACAAATCTGCCTTAAGGAAATAAAACATGGCAACGAATACCCCAACATAAAAGGAATAGACTTGCAATTGGGCAGCCTATTCGAACGCGCCCCCTCAAACTTCACTGTGGAAAATTTAAATCACCTGTCACGTCATCTGTCACGCGCCCCCCGAAATAAACTGTGGATAATTCCCTTGAGATCAAGCCCGTTCGCACAAGAGAGGTCAAGAATCCCGGTTCGCTGTGGCAAGGTCACAACAAAAGCCGCAGAAACACCCAGTGATTGATTTCCAGCCGCCCCCCTGCTAGGGAATCTCTGAATAGATTGCAGGCTCCATATCACTGGAGATCACTTCAATATCACTGGGGCGGGTGATGCGACTGAGCCACTATTTTTTACCGATTTTGCGCGATGATCCCAAAGAGGCGGAAATCGTCTCACATCGTTTGATGCTGCGTGCTGGGATGATCCGGCAGTCTGCGGCAGGAATTTATTCCTGGCTGCCTTTGGGCTTGCGGGTGTTGCGTAAAATCGAGCAGATCATTCGCGAGGAACAAGACCGTGCGGGGGCCATCGAACTCTTGATGCCCACCTTACAATCTGCGGAATTGTGGCGGCAAAGCGGACGCTATGATGCCTATGGGCCGGAGATGCTGCGCCTTAAGGACCGTCATGATCGTGATCTGCTCTATGGCCCCACGAACGAAGAGCTGATCACCCAGATTTTTCGTGACGCCACCAGCTCTTACCGCGACCTGCCGCGCATTCTCTATCACATTCAATGGAAGTTTCGCGATGAAATCCGCCCCCGTTTTGGCGTCATGCGCGGCCGTGAATTCTTAATGAAAGACGCCTATAGTTTCGATCTCACCCCCGAAGCAGCGCGGCATTCTTACAACAAAATGTTCGTCGCCTATCTGCGCACCTTCCACCGGATGGGGCTAAAATCCATTCCAATGGCCGCGGAAACCGGCCCGATCGGCGGCGAAATGTCCCATGAATTCATCATTCTCGCCAAGACCGGAGAAAGCCGCGTGTTCTGTCACAAGGCCCTGCTCGAATTGACCCCGCCGGACGAGAATATCGACTATGATAGTGATCTTGGCCCGGTGATCGCCCCCTGGACCAGCCAATATGCCGCCACCGAAGAAATCCATAATGCAGCGGAATTTGCCAAGCAAGTCCCCGAAGAACAACAGATCGAGGCCCGCGGCATCGAGGTTGGCCATATTTTCAACTTTGGAACCAAATATACCAAGGCCATGAACTGCGCCATTCAAGGACCAGACGGCTCCCTGATCACACCGCAAGGCGGCTCTTATGGTATTGGCGTATCGCGGCTGGTGGGAGCAATCATCGAGGCCAGTCATGATGACAATGGCATTATCTGGCCAAAAGCAGTAGCGCCATTCGATATAGGTATGATAAATTTGAAATCAGGAGATGCGCAGACTGATTCTGCTTGTGAACAACTTTATTCACAATTACGCTCTGCGGGATTTGAGGTCCTTTATGATGACACCCGGGAACGGGCCGGTGCGAAATTTAAAACCATGGACCTGATCGGTCTGCCGTGGCAGATTGTCATAGGGCCACGCGGGCTGAAAGATGGTGCAGTAGAATTGCGTGAACGTGCCACGGGCAAGGCCGAGATGATTCCTCTGGAGGGGGTTATCGCCCGGCTTAGGGAACCCGAACCCGGCTTAGGGAAACTGTAAACGAGCGAGTTTGATCCGAGGGCTTCTGTAACGGATCCTGATCGGGATAATAAACGGAACTGAATAGAGACGGAACAGCTAGGACGAAAGAAACAACCTAAAAAGCACAAGAAACCCAAAGCCGAAAGCGTCTCAACTGAATGAAAGTGAGCATAACGCGCAGCAAATTGGAACTGAACAAGACCTGAAGCAAAGGAATTCCGGGGCTTTGAGAGGGAGAGGGAAACGGCAATATGGCAGACGCCACCACCAAAACAGTTTTGCCAAATTCAGGAACACCGCCTTTCGCCGCGTTTGAATGGATCTTGGCTCGGCGCTATTTGCGTGCCCGGCGCAAGGAAGGTTTTATCTCGGTAATCGCCGGTTTTTCCTTCCTTGGCATCATGCTTGGTGTCGCCACTTTGATCATTGTGATGGCCGTCATGAACGGTTTTCGCCAGGAATTACTCAGTAAGATTTTAGGGCTGAATGGTCACGCCACCGTGCTGGCTGTGGGGCAGCCCTTGATCGATTACGACCGGGTAACCGAAAAACTCCGCAACATCCCGCGGGTCACCTATGCCATGCCCTATGTTCAGGGGCAAACTATGGCTTCAACCCCGGCCAAGGCCACCGGCACCTTGGTCCGCGGCCTGCGTGAAGCGGATATCAAGGCGCTTGAGATTATTTCCAGCAATATTCAATTCGGCACGCTGGAGGGTTTCGACCAGTCCCCCGGCCTCGTCATCGGCACGGAGCTTGCCAATGCCTTACGGGTGCGGGTGGGGGATAAGATAACATTGGTTTCACCACGCGGCGCCAATACCCCCTTTGGCACCACGCCCCGTGTCAAGAACTATCCAGTCAAAGCGGTTTTTGAAATTGGCATGCGGGAATATGATGGCAGCGTCGTTTTCATGCCCCTGCAAGAAGCCCAGCGCTATTTCAACCGCAGAAACCGTGTCGATGCCATTGAGGTGATGGTTGACAATCCCGATGAAATGGCTGAAATCCGCCCCGCCCTCGAAGAGGCCGCGGGGCCAACCATGGCGGTGCGCGACTGGCGGCAATTGCATTCGACATTCTTTGGCGCCTTGAAGACCGAACAGAATGTGATGTTTTTGATCTTGACCTTGATTGTTCTTGTCGCCGCGCTGAACATCATCTCCGGCCTGATCATGTTGGTCAAGGACAAGTCACGGGATATCGCGGTGCTGCGAACCATGGGAGCTACGCGCGGCAGCATCATGCGGGTGTTTTTCATCACGGGTGCCAGTATTGGGGTGGTCGGCACACTGGCTGGACTGCTGCTAGGACTTTTAGTCTGTTTCAATATCGAAACCATCCAGACC
This sequence comes from Hyphomicrobiales bacterium, assembly GCA_015494185.1. GTDB lineage: Bacteria > Pseudomonadota > Alphaproteobacteria > Rhizobiales > S144-35 > S144-35. The sequence continues at coordinate 3,712 of WGBT01000098.1, forward strand.
ACAATCGAAACCCTGACAAATACCAAGGTTTTTCCTTCAGAAATTTACTATCTGGCACATATTCCCGCAAAGATCGACTTTTGGGACGTCATTCAAGTTACAGGGCTGGCGCTGTCATTATCGTTCCTCGCCACCCTTTATCCCTCATGGCGGGCTGCAAAACTCGATCCAGTAGAAGCAATACGTTACGAATGATATATGACGATCAGGACACATCAAACTGGTGGGGGCGTCGATTTTGGGCTTGAAACGAACCTCAAACGAATACACGCCGCAAGAAGCGATAAAAGTCCGTGTCGCGTTTTCATCGTAAGTTCACAGGCATCAATGGCCTTTCGGGTCAAAGTGCTTTGCAAAGACGAACCGATTTACGAGAATTGATCTCATGGATATGTCACATCGACCTCATATGCTCCGCTTCGCCGGCCTAAAACTGGTCTACAAGCAGGGACCACGTGAAATTACCGTCCTCAATAACGCGTCTGGCGAATTCATGAAAGGTGAAGCGGTTGCCCTGGTGGCCCCCTCCGGTGGGGGCAAATCATCGCTTTTGCATGTGCTGGGCCTACTGGAACAGCCAAACGAGGGCGACGTCTATTTGGGGGATATCAATTGCTCGCAATTAAGCGATAGTGAACGTACCGCCGTGCGCCGCAGTGAATTCGGTTTCATCTACCAGTTTCACCAATTATTGCCAGAATTTACCGCCCTTGAAAACGTGATCCTGCCGCAACTGATTGCCGGGGTCGGACGGAAAGAGGCAGCGGAATGGGCCAAAGATTTGCTTGCCAATATCGGGCTTGGTGATCGAATAGACCATCTGCCGGCTGAAATGTCTGGCGGGGAGCAACAACGGGTCGCAATCTGCCGTGCTGTTGCCAACCAACCCAAGGTTCTGCTCGCCGATGAGCCGACCGGGAATCTTGACCCCTATACGGCTGAGCAGGTTTTTGACGGCCTTCTGGAACTCGTCCATGAACGGGGCTTATGCACCGTCATGGCAACTCATAATATCAAACTGGCCGGGAAGATGGACCGTGTTGTCTGCATCGAAAACGGCCAAGTCGTCGAAGGCACACTCTCACTTACCTAAAAAGTTGGCCTAAAAGGTTGGACATCTGGGTATTATATCGGGAATCTGTTTGTTGGTTTCATACAAGAGGCAGGAATTTCAGCAGCATCATCCGTCTCCATCTTTATCAAATATAAAAACTTATACCACCGGCCCCTGACCTTGATTCGTGCACTGTTCAATTTACGCAAAAAATTCAAAGGGATACGAAAAATGTCAGCGGTCAATGATAAATACCGCCGGTATTACTTTTAACCTTACAAACAGTGTCTCATCGTGGCGTGCACGGTACGAACAGCTTTGGAGAAAAAGGTTCCTCCCGTAAGCCTCTGCCTCCCCCTTAAATCAATACACACCAATAGATCCAACGCTGTTTAAGGATAACGCCAGATTTTGACCGCGATTTCCGCCATGCGTTTCTGGCGTTCATCGATTTGCTTGGCGCCCCAGCTTTTCTGAGAAAGAACATCGGCTGTGATGTCCAACGGATCAGTTTTATAATACTTCAATTTTTCGCGGAAAGACAGGTTGGCGGCTGCTTGATTGACGGCAATGGGCACCAAGGTCATATTGCCAAGCCGGTGCCGGTAACGCTCTGGCCCACCGGGAAATTCATCGGCGGAAACCCGCCAATATTCACTGAATTTGATCGGCAGAATATGCTCAAGATCGACCTGGCCGGCTTCGACTTGCCGCGCGGCAACGGCCTCCCCATTGATATGATCATTCAACTCAGCCAGAATGTGGCGAACAAGATTGGCATTGCGCGGAATGCTTCTGGTTGCAAAATGACGTTGAAATTCTTCATCATCGGGATAGAGCCGGGCTAAAAATTGATCAAACAGTTGTTGCGCACTCATCTTCCCCTGCTGACGGCGAATTTCCTTAGCCGCTGCAATATAGGTTGCGGATAATTTGGAAGGCGGGCGGCCACAAATCGTTGTAAAACGGAAGGTAAAGATCGTCATCAATTCAAGAATATCAGGAAAATGTCCCTGATCATCTAGCAAAGCAGCCAACAACACGATCATCAATTGCTCCGCGCGCATCCCACGAATAAAACGGACATGTTTGCGGATCCGCTCAGCATCATCGGGATAGGAGGCACGCCACAGCGGATGATCGGGATTTCGCAAAGCCGCAAATAATCGCGATTTTTCCGCCAACTCCGCCGTATAACTCTGCGCCTGTTTGGAATTCGTGACTTTGCATTTGATGTCAAACAAAATGCCTTGTGGCACTGAAATGCGCTTTTGGGTGGCCTGCCAATGATAAGCAATAAAGTGCGAAGGTGCCAGATCTTCAAGATTTTCTTCCATCGTCTCCCAGTTGCGCTGCACTTCAACAAAAGCCCCTTCTGCATGGGAATAGACGTGGTTCTTGATCAAATTGTCTTCATTGAGTTCAAGCCCCCGTTGATTAAGGGTTTCAAAAACCTGAAAAGCATTGATGTCGTCGGGGACACGAATATGAATGACCGCAATTTTATCGAGCAATCCAGAAATCAAGACCTGCCCAAGCTGTTCGATCTGCTGTCCTTCGCGCAGTAATCTTTCGATCTGTCGATACATATACCAGAAGCAGGCGGCAATGGCCTGGTTGGAAGGGGGCTGCTCATTATTGCGGGCTTTCGCGATCAATTCTTCAACCGGCTTGCGGGCAATAATATTCTGCTGGAAAAAATCATTGTCTTTGAAATTCAAGGTCAAACGTGGCCGCGGGGTGCTGAACAGACCACCGGGCGTCAACAGAAATTGTTTCTCAATTTGTTTAGCTTGTCTGGTTTTATTGGCAGCAAGAAAATGAGCACGCAAGGCAGACAGCAGAATCAAGGTTGTTGAAAGTCTTTGCTGACCATCGATCAATTGGAAATCGCCATTTTCTTTGGGAGTGAAAACCACAAAGCCCAATAAATATTGACTGTCTTGTGTGTTTACTGCGCGCCAGATATCTTTCCAAAAAGCTGAATATTCTGGAATACCCCACATATAATTGCGCTGATAGGGAGGAACGGCGAAGCTTTGGGGGCCACGCACCAGCCGCCCGATTGTCGTAACATTACTGATAATCATGATTTAGAAGACTTGGCTTTTATCTGCTGGCGCCTTTATCTGCTGGTATCTTGGCCCCCACAGCTCTCTCATCAACTTCCTCTTTCTGCCATAATGGCCTTTGACCCTTGGGTGATTTTTTCAATGATATTGGACCAATGAAACAGTCCCGCTTCTCAAGATGAGATTACAATAATTCTACTCCTGTTGGGAATGTATATCTTGTGAATACCGGAGCTATTTATAATTTGGCGGCTCATGCTTGCCGTATCCCTTTGAAGGTCCAGAGTCAATTGAACGATATGCGAGTCAAGGTCAGGAGGCGTCGGTATCCTCTTTCACGTAGCTCCACCTATCTGCATGGCATAATCTTCCCCCAGTTGCTGTCTTTCCCATGATCAAGACAAAAAAGGCTGCCGGGCGCTGCCCACACAGCCTTCAGGCTCCAACACTCTTGGCTCACTCAAAGGCACAGCCTGGCTTGCCGCCAGCCGCTTTCAAGATCTTTGCCAACGGGCAAAAGCCAGTGAAAGCCGCCTGAAAGAGGTTAAGCCCTACAAAAGCCGGCAACGCCAGCCAATAGATGTGGACATAATAGGCAAGGGCAACGCCTACCATGATAACAACGCCTGCAAAGGCCATCACCATGCGATCAATATTCATTGCCAATCTCCTTCTATTTTTATGAGAACCAGTTTTACTTTCGTAGGTCCGCAACCCATGCGAATCGGAAGCAAGAACCAACACGCAAGACCTCACTCTTTTCCCAATAGGGCATTTCGAGAGGTCCTAAGCCTTGGCTACTGGACTGACACCCTGATCCGTCTTTTCCATGAGCGGAAGCTTTTTGTTCCGCAGCACGAAAAAGGCCGCCAATAGATTAATCAATGCAACAATGCCAAGGGTTATCAAATCGGCGCCAGATCCAACGATACGAACGATAAAATCAATAATGGTGTCATATTTGAAGATTGCCAAGGCCCCGCCAATGACGCTGAAAATCCGCCCCGTCGATTCAACTTCAAGCCCCCCCTTGTTGCGAAAGACAAAGAACAAGATGAAGATCGCCCAAAGCCCAAACAGAGCACTGAAATAAGGCGCGGCCCGATAGAAGAAGGTTTCCGCATCAGCCCCATAGATGACCGCGCTGGTTTGCAAAAAAGCATGGTTCATCAGAGGCCAAAACAACATGGCAAACGCGCCGACAAAAAGTCCTTTTTCAATCCGGGGCAGTTCATGGGCAAATTGCGTTGACAGCGTATGTCCCCGCAGCGCCAGGGTTAAGCCGATAAAAAACACCACCAGCAAGAAAAAGATTTTCAGCGGCAATAGCCACTCATGCACCTGATTGGTCAGCGAAGTTGTCTGTGGTGGCGCAACCATTTCGGCAAGAGCTTGGGAAAAACGTTTTTGCGCGGCACAGCAGCTTGGGGCATCCATCTTTTCACGGGTCACGAAGCAATAGCGTTTGGCGGTAAAACTTGGCGGCGGTTCAAGACGCTGGTCATAAGAACAGGCCCGGGCAAATTTCGACATCCCAAGACGCGAATTGGATTCTTTGCGAACCGCCACCACAGTCGACAGCACATCGCGGCGTTCGCAAACCGCCCCAGCCTCAACACCGCATCCTGCTGGCACACCTTTGTC
>WGBT01000099.1 GCA_015494185.1 Hyphomicrobiales bacterium
AAAAATGCAATCGGGCATGGCCAGAATTTCACCTTGGTTCAGGCCGGATGGTAGCACCAGAATGAAGGTGCCGGTAACACTTGCCAGCCCCATTTGATTATCATATTTTACTTGGTCTTATTGATCGACTGATCCCTTGTTCTCTTCCCGGCTTGTGGCTTTGAAACATTGTCTTTTACCGGTTTGCGAGACGATTCTGGCTTTGATGAAGCGCTCTTTGATTGGCCTGATAGGGATTGCCGCTTCTGGGAATTTTTTCGAGGGGCCGCCCTGTGAGGCTTGGCAACCTTATCGGCCGCTTTAGTCTGGCGCTTATTGGCGTTTTTCGCTTTATTAGCGGTTTTGTTATGAGCTGCGGTCGCAGCGTTCACCGCCTCGACATTTGCTTCCTTTTCGACATCTTCGTCATCCTTGGAAACGCCTTGTTTGGAAACGCCTTGGGAAAATGCTTCCGTTGCGCTTTCCTCAGCCCGTTTTTCCTGCCGCCCCAGGTTTTCTTGCTCGTCATGAAAAAACCTTCGGGCTTGACGGTAGCGCGCGATATACCAATAAACGGACCCCATCACGGTGCCAATCAACGCATTCGTCAAGGCCGTATCGGGGGAAAAAGGCGCCTCGACAAGCAAAGTATCCGGATTAAGGGTAATCAGCCAGGCCCCTGCTACGCCCGCAACCGCCCCGCCCAAGGCATAATAAAGCCAGTTGCTGATCCGCAACAAAATGGCCACGCTGCCCAGCGCCAAGGCTGCAGGCCATACTGACAGCAGCAAAAAGACCCCCACATAAAGGGTGCTCACCAACAGGCTGAGGGCCATGCGTAAGGGGGCGGCTTCAACCCGGGCCCAGAAAACCTCATAACCCGGCGCCAAAGCCACCACCAAAGTGCCCAGGAGCCCCCCAACGGCACAGGCGGCAATATAACCCGACAAAACGGACGAAAACCGGTTCATAATTCCTCATATAAGCGCCTTATCATATTTCATATAAGCGCCATTCACGGCCATAATGAGATGGCATAATCCAGTACATAAGGTTAGCGCGGCATTAACAACACCGCAAATAACAATAAAGATAACGTGAAAGATAACGTGAAAGATAACGTGATCGAGAGAGAATGACATGCGCACCTGGAGGCTTCGGCGGCAGTTGAAAACTTTCATGACCGCTTTACTGGGCTCAATTGCCGCTGTGGCTCTTTGGGGGCTGGCAATGGATTACTGGACGGTGTTTCGCGGCCACCCTGTTCTTTCCGTTATCGATGGTGATACCTTGCGGGTCAATGGCCGTAAGGTCCGGCTCGAAGGGTTCAACGCCCCAGAAACCTATCAAGCCCGCTGTGAACACGAACGCCGGCTTGGCCTTAAAGCCACCCAAGCACTGCGGCAAATGGTGCGCAGCGGAAAGGTCGAACTCTCTTGGCTGGCCCGCCGCGACCGATATGGCCGCCCCCTCGCCCGTGCCCGCTATCAAGGCCGTGATATCGGTGAAATTCTCATCGAACAGGGGCTGGCCCGTTCCGCTGGCGCCAAAGACAACCGTCATTGGTGTGACAAAACCAGCGCCGTCCCCACCCTTCCTTGACCGTCCCGGCCTGCCCCTGACTGCCGGAACGCAAGGGGGAGCCCATCAAATTCAGGCCAGCGCTCACTAAACTCACTAAAAACGTATTACAGGGGCTTTTTCCGTAAGAACGGAACGGGTTTGAAGCAGAGCGCCGACAATGCGGGCCACCAGCTGCTTGGCCGCAGGGAACAGCTTGAAATAGCCAACTTTTATCGCCTCAAGTGCTGTGATCTTCTTACAGTGAACCTCATAAACGGCGTGAAATTCACCATGACCGGCCCCGATGCCGTCATCATGATCATGCTTTTGCCCCCCAATCTCAAAATCAACATCCGAAAAGTTGGCCTGACAACCAGCTGCTGCAGGAAACTGAAACATTACCGCAGTGTTACGAAACTGCTTTTTCGCGTGCTGAACAGCCTGCCGGTCCGGGTCTGAATGGGGAGCGTGTTCAAAGCCAACAATATCGGCACCCGGGGCGATGATTTCGATCAACATCTTATCCTTGTCGATGACGATATTGAGATATCCCGTGCCATGTTGATGAGCTTCTGCCGTACGTTGGGCATGGCCATGTCGTTCATGCCCCTCATGAGCGGGTTCTTGATAAGCTGACTGAGCCAGCACCACGGCCGGAAAAACCAGCACCATCACCCCAACAAAAAACAAGGTTTTGAACATATCTTAAAACTCCACGATGCCTGCCCCCTGCCCTCCAACCCTATCAACCAGAGCGCCAACAGATCAATGGTGTGCAGAAGCGGCAAAAGGACATCAACAAAATCTTGCAAACAGCCTCTTGCATAATCGAGCGAATCCCGAAACAAGAAAAAGCTGATGAAGGAACATCGATTGGGGGCTTATCATGTCGAAACCACACCGTCTGGATGATCTAGACCTTACTTCTCTTGTTTCCAGCCGTATTTGCCATGATCTGGCAGGGGCGATTGGGGCTATTAACAACGGCCTTGAAGTGCTCGACAGTGATGACGATCCCTCGATGCGTGAATTTGCCCTCAATACGATTCGCAACAGCGCCAAACAGGCCTGGGCGCATTTGGAATATTCCCGGCTCGCCTTTGGCGCAGCTGGCGGCAAGGGCAGCGAGATCGCTTTGAGCGAAGCCAAACGTCTGGCTGAAGCTTATTTGGGCGAAGGGCGTCACAGGCTCATTTGGCAGGCCCCAGAGGCAGCCGTTGAAAAAAATCGGGTCAAACTGATTTTGAATTTGGTGGCCATTGGGCAGCAGACTTTACTGCGCGGGGGCGAAATTCGGCTGGAAATGCAGGACGACAAGGCTGACCGGTTTCAGATCATTTGCGAAGGTGAAGGGGCCCGATTGCCCGACAATGTGCAATTGATGATGCCAGAAGGCGGCACAGCACTAAGTGACAAAGGTCTTACCTCCCGCGATATTCAAGCTTATTTTTCTGGGCGTGTTGCTCAAGCCACCGGCTTGAAACTGAAAATTTCAAACCACGAAAATCAGGTTGTCTTCTCAGCCGAGCCTATGGCTTAGAGCCCGTTGTTTTGCGTAAATGGGCTCTAAGCGAGGGTGAAGGTCGTTGTTTGAAAACGCCCAAGCCCTTTGTCATTTTGACAATCGCAGTTTTGAAAGCTGCATGGCGATGGCTTGAAAAGCGCCGCGAAGCTGATCACCGTTTTGGGCGTCATAATAATATTTGGGGCCGCTTGCACAAGCCTGCAAAGTTGCTCTTGCCGAAGATGGGGCTTGAAAAGCCACCGCATAGACCTCGATATTGTCCTGTTTCATATTGTTACAGATTTCAATGGCTTGAGAAGCCGAATCGCCGTTCGAGTGTTTGTAGACGGTATTGAATTGCCCATCGGTCATCAAGATCACTGCCTTGATAGTGTTCCCGTCATCATAGGGAACCGGTTGACTTTCCGCAGGCCAAATGCCGCTCCAATTGGGCGAAATGATATAGTATGACCAGCCCACTCCAAGATGACCCGCGGTCCAACCGCCTGCCGAGAGCGAAGCGATTTGTCCAGTGAGGATAGTTTTATCATTTGTCAGCGGTTGAATGACAGCATTGGGACAAAATCTGGCATCAGCACCTATCAATTGCACCGAAGGTGGCGCGTCGGTGAAAGCGTTTGAGCCACGGCGTTCGCTCACACAATCCGAGCTCGCCCCCCCGGTGACAACATCGGCATAAGCCCCCGCATTAACGGAAGTTGAATAAGGTGCGATACCGATCTTGACCTTGGTTGACGTATCATCAGGCATCAAGATCGAGACGACATCATTGGCCGCTGCGCGTAAATCGGCGATTTTTTGCCCTCGCATGGAACCGGACACATCCAGCATCATCGCCAATTCGATATCTTTGGTCTTGTAGACCGCCGTGACCGAGCGGTTGACATCGAGATAATCGAGGTTCAAAACTTTCGTGAAGGTGGTTGGCACGCGGGCAGTGACCGAGACCTGCACCGATCCGGCTTGCCGGTCGATCACGGTCTGCACAGAAGTAAAGACCGCTTCATCACGATTCAACTGGGTATTGGCCTCAAAGACCTTTTGCGCCAACGCCTGAACTTCCGCATCGGTTAGATTACGGTTGTTCACCGCTTTGGCGGCCGCCAGTGCTGCGGCATCGAGCGCTTGGGTGGTCCGCGCGGCGGCATGAACCGCCCGGGACGTATCGACTGCAATCCCTGCCAGCGCAAACAACACCAGCGCCAACAAGGCAAAAATCATGGCCACAGCGCCGCTCTCACCGCGCCGCCCCCTAAAGAATTCGCGATAGATTTTAGAGTATATTTGGGACAACATCTCAGCAAACTCCTGCACATTTCAAGAATTTACCACCTGAAATGCAAGAATAATGCTGAAATCATAAAAATAAACCGAATCGGTTTTTGTTGATTTTTGATGTTGGTTTACATTTGGTAAATCGCAAACAAACGCCATCCATTTCCAAAGCTCAAAAGAACGATAAAAGCAGGCGAGAATAACAGGAGCGTCCCCCCCAGATTTCAGCACGAATTTCTGTGGACTTGGCCGCTCTTGGCTTTTAAATTGAAGGGCAAAACAGCTTCACAAGTCAGAGCCGGGTGTTATGTTCGTTCCCATTTATGATGACAACGCCATTGAAAACATTCGTTTTCAATATGTGACTTATAGCCTTATCGCCCTAAACATCCTGGTTTTTGGAATCTTTCAGGGGGGCTTTCAAGGCCTTCATCCAACCCTTGATACGATCCTCACCGCTAGTTTCGCCGTGGTGCCAACCGAGCTTCTTGGACAATTGCCCCCCGCAGGCAGCCCGGTCCCGCAAAACCAACTGCCGGTTCCTGAAGCGCTGACCTTGTTGACTTATATGTTTCTTCATGCCAGCTGGTGGCATTTGGGAGGCAATATGTTGTTTTTATGGGTGTTTGGCGACAATGTCGAAGATGCCATGGGCCATTTCCGCTTTTTGATCTTTTACCTTCTAAGTGGCGTGGCTGCCGGTTTGGCCCAGGTGTTTCTAACCCCCACCCCGGATTCACTTTTGGTCGGGGCCAGCGGCGCCGTGGCCGGCGTCATCGCCGCCTATTTGCTGCTCTATCCTCATGTTTGGGTATGGATATTGGCCCTTGGCCGCCTGCCCCTTTATTTGAAGGCCTATTGGCTGATTTTGGCCTGGATCGGCTTTCAAGTTTACAGTGCTATGACAATCACCAGTGGCAAGGTCACTGTCGCCTGGTGGGCCCATATCGGCGGTTTCATGGCCGGCTTGTTGTTGGTCTTGATTTTTCGCCGCCCCGGTGTATCGCTTTTCAACAAGGCGCTTCCTAAGATATGAAACCCAAGACATAAAGAGCTGACGAACAACAAAACCTGCCAAAGGACGACGACAGGGGATCATACGCCGCTTATGAAAATTGTGGTCGCGGTCAAACGCGTCATCGATTACAATGTCAAAATCCGCGTCAAATCGGATGGTTCGGGCGTTGATACCGGTAATGTCAAAATGGCCATGAACCCGTTTGACGAAATCGCCGTGGAAGAGGCCATCCGCTTGAAAGAAAAGGGCAAGGCGTCCGAGGTGGTGGCCGTCACCATCGGTCCGGCAAAAGCCACGGATATTCTGCACAATGCGCTGGCGATGGGAGCAGATCGCGGTTTGCTCGTTGAAACAGACGACAAGATCGAACCTTTGGCGGCCGCCAAAATTTTAATGTCCATTGTCATCGAAGAACAAGCCGATCTGGTGCTTGTTGGCAAACAGGCCATCGATGATGACTGCAATCAAACCGGGCAAATGCTCGCCGGACTGTTGGGCTGGCCACAGGGAACCTTTGCCTCCCGGCTGGTGGTGGGCGAAAAAACCGCAGGTGTTAGCCGCGAAATCGATGGTGGCAGCCAAGTCGTCGCCCTGAAAATGCCCTGTGTGATCACCACGGATCTAGGGCTCAATGAACCGCGCTACCTGTCGGTTCCCAAAATCATCGCAGCCCGCAAAAAACCGATTGAAACCCGCTCATTGGCCAATTTCCCGGTGGATCTCACACCACGTGTCAAAACGATTTCCGTAGGCGAGCCCGCTCCGCGCCAACCTGGTGAAATCCTGCGCTCGCCAATCGAGTTGGCCGTGCGGCTGAAAAACGATTTGGGAGCATTGTAATGCGGCTTCTGGTGCTGGCGGATCATGACAATCGAAGCCTTGCAAGCACGACGGCCCGGGTCGTGGGTGCCGTGCAATCGATTGCCACCGAAATCGATATTCTGGTGGCCGGCGAAGGGGTTGAATCGGTGGCGGCTCAGGCGGCCAAACTACAGGGCGTCAACAAGGTGCTTGCTGCGGATGCCTCCCATTACAAATATCAGCTTGCCGAAGAAATGGCCGCTCTGATCGTGCCCTTGATGGAACATTATGACGGGCTGATTGCCGCCGCAACGAACAATGGAAAAAATATCCTGCCGCGGGTGGCTGCGCTGCTCGATGTCGCACAAGTCTCTGATGCCCAGGCGATTATTGCCGCCGATACTTTCGAGCGGCCAATCTATGCGGGCAATGCCATCGAGATGGTGCAAACCAGTGACGACAAGCTGGTGCTCACCCTTCGCCCCGCCGCCTTTGCACCGGTAAGCGGAGGCGGCAGCGCCGAGATCACCAAAATACCGGCACAACCCGCCGTTGGCATCTCCGGCGTGACTGGACAGGAATTGTCGCGCAGCGGCCGCCCTGAGCTTACCGCCGCGCGTATTGTGGTGGCCGGCGGGCGCGGCATTGGCTCACGGGAAAACTTCAAACGGCTGGAACAGTTTGCTGACCGCTTGGGGGCGGCCATTGGCGCCAGCCGGGCCGCCGTTGACGCGGGCTTTATTTCCAATGATTTCCAGATCGGGCAAACTGGCAAAATCATCGCGCCGGATCTTTATATTGCGGTCGGCATTTCCGGGGCCATTCAGCATTTGGCCGGGATCAGGGACAGCCGAATCATCGTCGCGATCAACAAAGATCCTGAAGCGCCGATTTTTCAAATCGCTGACTATGGCCTGGTCGGGGACTTCTTGAAGCTCTTACCCCAACTGGAAACCGCGCTCGACAAAGCCGGTCTACTCCCGCCTTATACGAGAGCAGGGCGGCATTGACCAAGCTGGTATTGACCGTACGGCCAATGCAACATCGGCGCGGTCATTTCTTGGTCCTCATTTTTGTCATGTTTTGTCATGCAAGTTTTTCTCAGGCAAGTCTCATGCAAGTTTTGTCGTGCAAACCCATAATCTTGGCCGATACAGTCAAACGGAAATGCGCCATCACGCCGCAATCTGATTATTCAACATGGAAACATTATGATAAATTTTTACTATTTATACTAGCGAAAGTTGCTTCTGTTTGCTAAACTTCATAGCAATATCAAGATACCTTGATATTGCTGGATGTCTTGCATGTTAGATGTGCGGATGGGCCTGGGGGAGGCGCCGCATATTTACCGGAAAATTTATTCAACTTAAACGTTATTGGCCTTTTGTCTAAAGACGATTTGCCGAAAAACCCTAAGTCTTTTTAGACATTCATGCGAATAACACAATTGAGTATACCTAATTTGAATTTTTTATGTGAAGCTCTGGAGTACTCCCAACATGCCCCGATCGATCTCTTTTCTGCGCGCCCCCGGCAGCCAGCACCAAGCTCGATTTGCCGTCAAACCTTTATTACAACGTGCAGCCTTATTCATCGCTGGAAGCCTTGGCTATGGCGGTCTTATTCTATCTGGCCCTGTCAACATCGCGGCAGAGGCCAGGCCGGTCGTCTCTGCGTTGCCGCCAACAGCTTTGGCCAAGGTCACAGCCCCCTTGCCTGCAACACCAAAACCGCCAGCAACGCTGATCAAACTTTCCAGCTTGGCCGCGATCCAAAAGGATGGCCCATCGCTGACGCCCGCTTCGGCAACAGCGGCACAAACAAAGCGCTTGAAACCAGCCAATGCCTGTGAGGCTGCCGTTGCCGATCTGATTAGGCAAAAACTGCGGGCGCTTCGTTCAAGCTCCCCCCAATTGGCCGCCCTCAAATCCGCCTCGCGCCGGAACATGCGCCCGCAAACGAGCAAAACCGCACCCTATTCGGATGCATTTATAAGGTTTTACGCAACACGTGATTACCGTCCCCTTTGGACCGACGGACGGGAGATTTTACCCAAAGCCAAAGAGGTCATGGCCGAATTGCAATCGGCTGCAACTTATGGGCTCGATCCCAAGGATTTTCCGGTTCCCGCCCCCCCAAAAAAACCGGCTGATGGCTGGTTTGGAAAGGCTTGCGGGGATGCGCAAGCACTTGCTGCAGCCGAGTTGATGTTGACGCAATCTGCTCTCACCTATGCCAAACATGTCCGCGGCGGCCGCATTGATGTCACGAAAATCAATCGTGATGTCTATCGGCGCGGTGAAGTTTTGCCCGAGACGGAGGTTCTCGCAACCCTGGCCGGCTCGGCCAATCCGGCTCAGTTTTTGCGTGATCTGCACCCCAAGCATCCCCAATATGCCCGTCTGATCAAAGCTTTGGCCGTTGAACGGGAAAAGATCGCCGCCGCAGAAAAAAACAAGTTTCCAGATGGGCCATTGCTTTACCGCGGCATCACCCATCCTCATGTCGAAATCCTGCGCGAACGGCTCGCCGCTTTCTTTCCGCGCTATCGGCTCCATAAAACGACACAAAATCCGCATTATTTCGACCGCCGGTTGGCCCGTGCCGTGCGAACTTTCCAACGCCGGCAAGGATTAAAAGCAGATGGCAAGGTTGGCAGCCAGACCAAAGCCGCCTTGTCTGGCATTGACAAGCGGAAACTTCGCAGCTTGTTGGTCAATCTGGAACGCTGGCGCTGGATGCCCCGCGAGCTTGGCGAAAAATATATCTTTGTCAACATCCCGGAATTTCGCCTCAGAGTGGTCAACAAAGGCCGCGTCATTCATCAGGAACGGATCATTGTTGGCAAACCCCGCAACCGTACCCCCGTTTTCTCAGATGAAATGGAAACGGTTGTTTTCAACCCATACTGGAATGTGCCGCGTTCGATCATTTATGGTGAATGGGGCGGCCGGGTGCCACGGGGCTTCAAAACGGCTATCTATCGCGGTGAGATCATCGCCCGGCAACCTCCCGGTCCCAACAATGCGCTCGGCAAGATCAAGTTTCTGTTTCCCAACAAACATGCGGTTTATATTCACGACACCCCCAAACGCCATCTGTTCAAGCGCAAAGTCCGGGCCTTTTCCCATGGTTGCGTGCGGTTGCGAAATCCCAAAAAGCTGGCCCATATTTTGTTTCGCGATGAAGCGGGGTGGAATGCTGCCAAGGTCAACCGGTTTTATCGCAGCCGCCGAAATCGTCCTGTGAAGTTGAGCCAAAAAGTACCGGTGCACCTTGCCTATTTCACGGCCTGGGCGGATGAAACTGGCAAAATCAACTATTTCAATGACCTATACGGCCATGACCGCCGGATTGCCGCGGCCCTGAAATATGGCCCGCCTGCGGCCCCTGACCGTGCGATCAAGAAAAAGCGCAACTATCAGCAATTGCTCGCCGCACGAAAGGCCAGGGCCAAACGCCAACGCCGGCTGGCGAGGCAAAAAGCCCGGGAAAGGGCAAAAATGGCCAGACGTAAATCCCGCAAGAGAAAATATTACTATTATTATTCAGGGGGGTATGGCTATAGCCCGTGGTATGGGGGCTCTTTTGGTTATTGATAATGGATTGACTCTCATGACGAATGACAAAGCCCTGCAAATGTGGTTACGCAGGGCTTTGTCCTCTTCTATTGCACAGAGTGGGGGCTTGCGAACTGAAGCCCTGAAGTCCGAATAAAACCAGCGGCCCCTAATCGTCATTCGTATAGCATTCAATTGACAAAGCAATTTCAAAGGGAGACGATTGAAAATCAGAGGCTGTTGATTGTG
>WGBT01000100.1 GCA_015494185.1 Hyphomicrobiales bacterium
CAATTGGCAAAACCCGGCCCCGAAGAGTGATCTCACCGGTCATCGCCACATCTCTGCGCACTGGAATACCAGTCATCAGCGAGACAATGGTGGTCGCCATGGCAACCCCCGCCGATGGTCCATCTTTGGGCGTTGCACCTTCTGGAACATGAACATGAATGTCACGTTTGTCGAACAAGGTCGGCTTGATTCCGTAATCGACCGCGCGGGATTTCACAAAGGCATTCGCCGCCTGAATGCTTTCCCGCATCACATCGCGCAGGTTCCCCGTCACGGTCATCTTGCCCTTACCAGGCATGATCACCCCTTCAACCGTCAACAGCTCCCCGCCAACTTCAGTCCAGGCAAGACCGGTGACAATACCAACTTGATCTTCCGAATCGATCTGACCAAAGCGGTATTTGGGCACACCGAGAAAATCTTCAATATTCTCCATGGTGATGTGAACGGAATCAATATCAGAAGTGAGAATTTCCTTGACCGATTTTCGGGCCAGCTTGGCAATCTCACGTTCCAGATTCCGCACACCTGCTTCCCGGGTGTAGCGCCTGATTATATGTTGCAACGCGTCATCGTCAATTTGCCATTCATGCTCTTCCAGACCATGGGCTTTCAACTGATTGGGAATTAAATGACGCCGGGCAATCTCCATTTTCTCGTCTTCGGTATAACCGGCAATGCGAATGATTTCCATCCGATCCGCCAACGGGCCCGGGATGTTCAAGGTGTTGGCGGTGGTTACAAACATCACATTGGACAGGTCATAGTCGACTTCCAAATAGTGGTCATTGAACGCACTATTTTGTTCCGGATCGAGCACCTCCAACAAGGCCGAGGCGGGATCACCTCTGAAATCCGAGCCCATCTTGTCTATTTCATCCAGCAAAAACAAAGGATTGATGTTTTTTGCCTTTTTCATCGACTGGATGATCTTGCCTGGCATCGAACCAATATAAGTGCGGCGATGACCACGAATTTCGGCTTCATCACGCACGCCCCCTAAAGACATGCGGACAAATTCCCGCCCGGTGGCATTGGCGATTGATTTCCCAAGCGATGTCTTCCCAACCCCTGGAGGACCAACAAGACATAAAATAGGCCCGCGTAACTTATTTGTCCGCTGTTGGACGGCAAGATATTCGATGATCCGTTCTTTGACTTTTTCCAAACCGTAATGCTCGGCATCGAGCACTTGTTGAGCCTCGGCCAGGTCCTTCTTGACCTTGCCTTTCACTCCCCAAGGGATAGACAGAAGCCAATCCAGATAGTTGCGAACAACCGTTGCTTCTGCTGACATGGGGCTCATATGGCGAAGCTTTTTCAGCTCCTGCGTCGCCTTTTCCTTGGCTTCCTTGGAAAGTTTCAGACGCTCGATCTTTTCTTCATATTCCTGAATGTCATCGCGCCCATCCTCGGAATCACCCAACTCCTTCTGAATGGCCTTCATTTGCTCATTCAGATAATATTCCCGCTGGGTCTTCTCCATCTGCCGTTTCACACGGCTGCGAATTTTCCGCTCAACTTGGAGAACCGAAATTTCCGACTCCATCAGTGTGAAAACCCGCTCAAGCCGGTCATAGACAGACAAAGTTTCCAAGATTTCCTGCTTGTCGGCGATTTTAATGGCAAGATGTGAAGCGACCGTATCCGCAAGCTTGCTATGGTCCTCAATCTGATTGACCGTTCCAAGAACTTCTGGTGAGATCTTTTTATTGAGTTTGACGTAGGTTTCAAACTGTGCAACCGTTGACCTTGCAAGGGCCTCTAATTCGCGTTCGCGATCAATGACATCCTCAAGAAACGCAACTTCAGCTTCATAATAGTCTACGGTTTCAGTATATTCGACAATCTCAGCACGCGCACGGCCTTCCACCAACACTTTGACAGTGCCGTCTGGCAATTTCAACAATTGCAAAATTGTGGCGATCGTACCGACTCGATAGATATCATCAACATCAGGGTCATCGTCACTGGCATTTTTCTGCGCTGCAAGCAGAATCTGCTTGTCGGAGCGCATCACCTCTTCAAGCGCATTGATGGATTTTTCGCGGCCGACGAATAGCGGCACGATCATGTAGGGAAAAACCACAATATCACGCAGCGGCAGCACCGGAAAACGCGTCCCATCAATGGCACCGCGTTCCGTCTCTAAATTATTGTCGCTCATGAGCCAAATTCCTTATTCTTTAAATGAAAGCGGCCTGCCCTGATGGTTGTGGCAGCAATTTCATCAAAGATGACGTGCCCCCCAAATCCCAGCACGCTTCTTGATTCCGCTTTCCGTTTTTCTCATTCCATCGTAGGCCATTATAGGCACCATCCCCGGCAATGACGTAACCAAGAAAACCACACTTTAGATATTCCCGCGATATTTATATTCCCGCCGATAGCCTCCCAATATCCTCGCATCTTTCCTCGTACATCCTGCGCGCCTGACTTTTCTCCAACGTTTTACTTGGAAGCTCACAAAACATTGAGATCTCTTACAAGCGTCCATGACGGCTACACTTTTTCAAGCCAAAGCCAAGGACGTTGCTGAAGAAAAACATATGAGCAAATGGCCTACTCCCTTAATCCTTTTATGTAGGCAGTGATATCCCAATTACAAATCGCCTTCCCCCCAATTCTCATAATGCTCTGGAAGCCCATCACGCACTGGTTTCCATATCATCTGATCGATCGCTATAAATGCGCAAGGGGCTTGCGCTGCCTTCAACCACTTCGGGGCTGATCACAACTTCTTCAACCCCTTCTAAACTCGGCAGATCAAACATGGTATCAAGCAAAATTCCCTCCATGATTGACCGCAATCCCCGCGCGCCCGTCTTACGTTCAATAGCCTTGCGGGCAATGGCGGCAAGCGCTTCATCCGAGAACGAGAGCTTGACATTCTCCATTTCAAACAAACGCTGATACTGTTTGACCAACGCATTTTTCGGCTCTGACAAAATTTTCACCAGCGCGTCTTCATCAAGGTCTTCCAACGTCGCCAAAACCGGAACTCGGCCGATAAATTCTGGGATCAGCCCAAAGCTCAACAAATCTTCCGGTTCAACCTCTTTCAAAATTTCACCGGTACGGCGATCGTCTTCCGATTCCACCTTGGCGCCAAAGCCAATCGAAGTGGTTTTCCCCCGCCGTGAGATGATTTTCTCCAATCCCGCAAACGCCCCGCCGCAGATGAACAGAATATTGGTAGTATCAACTTGAAGGAATTCTTGTTGGGGATGCTTGCGCCCCCCTTGCGGTGGCACACTCGCAACGGTGCCTTCCATGATCTTCAACAGCGCCTGCTGAACCCCCTCGCCACTGACATCGCGGGTGATTGATGGATTGTCGGATTTGCGGCTGATCTTGTCCACCTCGTCAATATAGACGATCCCGCGCTGCGCCCGTTCGACATTGTAATCAGCGGCCTGCAACAACTTCAAAATGATATTTTCGACATCTTCCCCAACATAACCAGCTTCGGTCAGAGTGGTTGCATCCGCCATGGTGAAGGGCACATCGAGAATGCGCGCCAAAGTCTGCGCTAACAATGTCTTGCCACAGCCCGTCGGCCCAATCAGCAGGATATTCGACTTCGCAAGCTCCACATCATTGTTCTTACCGGCATGATTGAGGCGTTTGTAATGATTGTGTACCGCGACAGACAACACCCGCTTGGCATAGGACTGGCCAATCACATAATCATCCAACACCTTGTTGATCTCTTGTGGTGTCGGGACGCCATCGCTGCTTTTGACGAGCGATGTCTTATTGTCCTCGCGAATGATATCCATGCAAAGTTCAACGCATTCGTCACAAATAAAGACGGTTGGCCCCGCAATCAATTTGCGGACCTCATGCTGGCTCTTGCCGCAAAAGGAACAATAGAGTGTATTTTTCGTTTCACTTCCGCTCGCCTTGCTCATGCAATTTTCCCAAATCTGTCGTGGTTCCGAAGTCGTCCCTTAAGTCTGCTCACCGTTGAGCGTTGGCGCGGCCTGCAATGCAATCGGCGAAAAAAGCTAAGCTGTCCCGCCTCACCCAGGCTTGCGTCATTGATATATTCACCTCAGAGATATATTCACTCTCAGATTACTGTTTTTGTCAAATCCCCCAAACCACCTGCCAAGTTCCGCCTTCCTTCAGCTCACCTATCATCTCGTCATCCGAAGTTCCCAACGAAGCTAGATAAGCTATACCCACAATTGTGGAATTTTGAACACATTTCGCAAAAGCAGACGCGAAGAAAGGCAAACAACCAAAGAGGCAGCTCAGCTTCGGGCCCGCCAACGAAACTGATTCTCCCCATTTATGCATTGGAACATGGCAGAGCTATGAAAACAAGACATTGACACATTCCCTAATAAAACCACCCCTCAACCGAGGCATTCCAGCAACAGCTATTGCTACTATGCCTCATTACCACCATGTTTCACCAGCCGCTTTATCACCCCGACGCGCCAAGCCGATCCCTTTTGGTGATCACTTCATCGATCAAACCAAACTCTTTGGCTTCTTCCGCTGAAAGGAAAGTATCACGTTCCAACGCCTTGGATATCGTTTCCATATCCTGACCGGTATGTTTCGCATAGACACTGTAAAGCCGTTCCCGGGTGGTCAGCATTTCCCGGGCGTGGCGCTCCACATCAGAAGCCTGACCGCGGAAGCCGCCCAATGGCTGGTGCACCATGATCCGGGCATGAGGCAAAGCATAGCGCATTCCCGGCTCCCCAGCAGCCAGCAGCAATGATCCCATACTGGCGGCCTGCCCAATACAGACTGTAGCCACCGGGGAGCTGATAAATTGCATGGTATCATAGATCGCCAAACCGGAAGAGACAATGCCACCGGGCGAATTGATATAAACCGAGATTTCTTTTTCAGGATTATCCGATTCCAGAAACAGCAATTGCATACAAATCGAAGCCGCCGTCGAATCATCGATGGCACCGCTGATAAACATGATCCGGTCTTTCAGCATCCGCGACGGCAGGTCATAACGTGCCTCCCCGCCGGCAACCCGCTCAATGACCGCAGGCCAATAGGAACCTTTGATGGTGTTTTCCGTCTCGCTCTTCATGATGCCCTCTAATTGCAACCGGGCTTCGTCGGCTACGAAACCACGGGGTTAAACCTTCACACAGCCAATCACCGC
Organism: Hyphomicrobiales bacterium; assembly: GCA_015494185.1. Lineage (GTDB taxonomy): Bacteria > Pseudomonadota > Alphaproteobacteria > Rhizobiales > S144-35 > S144-35. Next base: position 5,144 of record WGBT01000100.1, read on the forward strand.
CGCCAGATCAACTCGCCGATACCTTGCTGTTGTCATCTTCTTCAGGAACGGCACGTTTTTCCAAAACTTCATCAATCAGACCAAATTCCTTGGCCTGCTGCGCCGACATGAAATTGTCACGCTCCAACGCCTCAGAAATCACTTCCAGAGGTTGTCCGGTATGCTTGACATAAACGCCATAAAGGCGTTCGCGCGTTGTCAGCATCTCTTGCGCATGCCGCTCGATATCCGAAGCCGACCCTTCAAATCCTCCCAACGGCTGATGCACCATAATCCGCGAGTGGGGCAATGCGTAACGCATCCCCGGTTCGCCCCCCGCCAACAGCAACGATCCCATACTGGCCGCCTGGCCAATACACAGTGTCGCCACCGGCGGGCGAATGAATTGCATCGTATCATAAATCCCCATGCCGGCCGTCACCACACCACCTGGCGAATTGATATACATGAAAATCTCTTTTTTCGGATTTTCGGCTTCCAGAAACAGAAGCTGTGCGGTGGTCAACGCCGCCATGTGATCTTCAACCACACCCGTGAGGAAAATAATCCGCTCCTTCAAGAGCCTGGAATAGATGTCATAGGCACGCTCACCACGACTAGTCTGCTCGACGACCATCGGAACGAGCGTGTTGAAAAAAGTATCAGCGGCATCAGCCATAATCTTTCATTCCTCTCAAGCGCATAGTCGATCAAACTTGCCGATCGATAGGTCCCAACGACACATAACGAACGGACGCCTCATCGATACACCGATAAACCTGTTTCAACAAAAGCGGCGTCTTCATCATAACCGTTGCGGCTGAACATCAAACCAGCCTTGGCAACGCTTATGCGGCCTCATCTTCACCTTCATCAGGAACTTTGAACAACTCTTCCTGAGTAACCGTTTTATCCTCAACTTTTACCAAGGCCAACAGGAAGTCAACGACCTTGTCTTCAAACAAGGGGGCGCGAATTTCCGCCTGAGCTTCAGGGGTGCGCTGCACATAGTCATACATCTGTTTCTCATAACCTGAGAATTGAGAAACATAATCACGAACAGCTTTCTCGATCTCGGCATTGGTTAGAGTAATCTCGTGTTTGCGGCCGATTTCGGAAAGCACCAAGCCAACCCGAACCCGGCGTTCGGCAAGCGCCCGGCGTTTTTCCCGCAACGCCTGTTCCTCCTCTTGACTCATTTCCCCATGATGATGCTCGTGATCGTGGTCATCATCGTGATCGTGGCCGTGGTCATGGTCATGCCTGTGAGCCGCCGAACGCTTGCGTTTTTCCCGCTCGATAATATCGTCAAGCTCACTTTCAACCAAAGATTGAGGCAGCTCGAAATTTTGATGCGCCTTGTCGATCGCATCGAACAGCGCCTTTTTGAGCTTGGCCCGTGAAACCGTCTTGATATCTTCCATCAAC